>JBARAF010000446.1:0-2885 GCA_049791695.1 Croceibacterium sp. | reverse complement strand
GACCAGCACCACCCGCGCCTCTGCCAGGGCGACTTGCCCGGCGCCGCCCACTTCGGGCAGCACGATATGGCGGGCAAACCGGTCAAGCCGTTCCGGGGCCAGGGTCATGCCTGGTCCGCGGCATCAGGCTGGCTGGCCACTCGCTCTTTCACGAAGCCGCCCATGCCGTTCCACCACATGGTCGCCAGCACCGCGCCCTTGGCCGGTTGCAGCAGGCCAAGCATCATTGCCGAAGCCAGCGGCAGCACGATGGCCAAGGTGGCCCAGGGTGAAAAATCGAAATCACCGATCAGCAGGATCATCAGCGGGGCCATCAGGTGCCCGGTGATGAAGATGGAGATGTAGGCCGGAAAATCATCGGCCCGCTGCAACGACCAGTCCTGACCGCAGGCACTGCAGCGGTCGACCGGTTTCAGCCACTTGCGGAACAACGGCGCACCGTCGCAGCGCGGGCAGCGGCAGCGCAGGCCGCGCAGGATCGCAAAGCGGTAGCTGGCAGGAAGGGCGGCGGGCGCGGGCTGGGTGGTCATCGGACCAGCCTGTTGGCAGGCTGGGGACAAGCTGTCGATAGGCACGGGAAAGCGCGGGCGGGAATTGCGCCCGGCCAGTCCGGCAGCATCAGCTGGGGTTGCCCACCCGGCGCACCGCGGGATGCGCCGAGGAGACAGGGTGTGCACAAGCCGGTGGACACCTTGTCGAAACGCAGCGGGGTTGCTGTTTAGCTTTCCAACTGGCGCAGCAGGCTGCGCACATCGCCATCCATGTCGGCATCCCGCTTGCGCAGGTCCTCGATCAGGCGGACCGCGTGGATCACGGTCGAATGGTCACGGCCGCCAAACTTGCGGCCGATTTCCGGATAGCTGCGGGGGGTCAGCACCTTGGCCAGGTACATCGCCACCTGGCGCGGGCGGACCACGGCGCGGGCGCGGCGCTTGCTGCTCATTTCGCTGCGGTCGATGCGATAGAACTGACACACGGTGCGCTGGATTTCGTCGATCGTGATCCGGCGACGGTTGGCCGACAGGATGTCGGTCAGCTGTTCTTCGGCCAGTTGCAGGGCCACTTCCTGCCCGGTCAGCTGGGCATAGGCGATCAGCTTGTTCAGCCCGCCCACCAGCTCGCGCACGTTGCGGTTCACCGTGCGGGCCAGGAATTCGATCACGTCTTCCGGCACGTTCAGCGGGGCAAAGCGGGTCAGCTTGCTGTGCAGGATCGCGCGGCGCAGGTCGATGTCGGCCGGCTGGATGTCGGCCACCAGGCCCATCGACAGGCGGGACAGCAGGCGCGGTTCCACGCCGTCCAGCGCCTGCGGGGCGCGGTCGGCGGCGAAGACCAGCCGCTTGCCTTCGGCCAGCAGGGCATCAATCGTGTAAAGCAGTTCTTCCTGCGCCGATGCCTTGCCGATGATGAACTGGATATCGTCCACCAGCAGCAGGTCGAACCCGCGCAGCCGGGCCTTGAATTCCATCATCTCGTTGGATTTCAGGGCGCTGACGAATTCCACCATGAAGCGTTCGGCGCTGCAGTAGAAGATGCGGGCGCGCGGGTGGGCCTGCAGGTACGAATGGCCAATGGCGTGCAGCAGGTGCGTCTTGCCCTGGCCGGTCGCGGCCTTGAGATAAAGCGGGCTGAACTGCGGCTTTTCCGCCAGCGCCATCCGTTCGGCGGCATTCTTTGCCAGCACGTTGGTGGTGCCGGGGACGAAAGCGGCAAAAGTCAGCAGCGGGTCAAGGCCAACGGAGGAGGTGAAGCCTTCATCGCCAATCGATTCGAGCGCGCGCGGGCCATCATTGGCGGCGCGGTGGCCAAAGCCGTCTTCTCCGCTCAGGTCGAGGTCGGCGATCTTGCGGCGGCCGGGGTGCACGCCAATCTTGACCGTGCGCACTTCCGAACGGGCGATCTTCCAGGCCAGCGACAGGCGGTCGGCAAAGCGGTCCTGCACCCAGTTGGCGCTGAACTCGGTCGGCAGGAACAGGTGCAGGGTGCCGGTGTCCTTGCAGAAACTGCCCAGCTGGATCGGTCGGATCCACTGGCTAAAGACCTGGTGTCCCAGATCCTTACGCAGGCCCTGAACGATGTCGCCCCAGTCCGCAGCCAGATCCTGGGCTTCCTGATCGTCCATATCACCTTCTGCCGCCTTGCGAATCATCGAGCCCAAGTTCCTTCCCAACCGCGCCAGGCGCGTTCCCCGTTGCAACCTGTCATTCGGACAAGGCTACCCCACCCGGCGAAGCATAGGCTTTGCCGGCGAATCAGTGATATTCAGTCCGAATTGACGACCCCGACGTTCAGCCCGGTCGCTGCGCCGTTATGAACGGCTGGTTTGGCGGAGCAAGTCCGCCTTTGCAAAAAATTCGAAATATACCGTCTTGACTCGGATGTAGGCCGCAGGCTTGCGTTCAAGCTTATGAATCTAAACGAAAATCAATGTGACAGTTCCGCGAATCGCGGGAATCCGGTCACTTGTTCATTCAGGATGGAGCCGGCTGCGCAAATGCAGAAAACGGGCCGACGATTTCTCGTCGACCCGTTCCAATTTCGTTCCCGATTTGCGCGCCCGGGCAAAGCCGGGGCGGGCCGAATCAGAGAGCTGCGACTCGCTTGCTGAGACGGCTCATCTTGCGGGCTGCAGTGTTCTTGTGGATCACGCCGCGGGCAACGCCACGGGCCAGTTCCGGCTGGGCCGACTTCAGCGCTTCAGCAGCGGCCGACTTGTCGCCGGTCGACAGGGCCGTTTCCACCTTCTTGACGAAGCTGCGGATGCGGCTGACGCGGGCACCGTTGATTTCAGCGCGGTTGGCGTTGCGACGGATGCGCTTCTTGGCTTGCGGCGTATTGGCCATGTTAGTCCTTACCTCGGGCCGGTTGCAGGCGGCCAATTGAAA
>JBARAF010000445.1:0-8668 GCA_049791695.1 Croceibacterium sp. | reverse complement strand
CTTATCCACAGGGTGAGTCCTCCGGAGTCTCAGGTCAAGCGGCAAGTTGGCAACGCCTTCGCCCGCCCCGGTCGCTGTTGATGCGGAACGAAAGGAGTCCCGCACAGGATATTGAGTCCAGCGGATTTTCCGGACTCGATATATGGGGGTGTGGCGCGGAAGACTCGGCCTAAGCACAACTTGATATTGTTCGACGTCCGTTCGTCTCGGGCGAAGTCGAGACACCGGTACCTGGCCTCTCGAATGACGACAGAATGTCGGCAGTTCATCCTGGGCATGCCGAAGGGCCCGAGACGAACGGAGGCTGGGTCTGGGGAAACGGGTATTCCCGCCCGGATCAACCTTCGAACAGTTCCATCTGTGCCACCGGGGCAAAGCTGCGGCGGTGCAACGGACAGGGGCCATGCTGCCGCAGCGCCGCCAGATGGTCCGCTGTGCCGTAGCCCTTGTTGCGGTGCCAGCCGTATTGCGGGTGATCCTGCGCTGCCTGCAGCATCAGCCGGTCGCGGTATTCCTTGGCCAGGATGCTGGCCGCGCCAATGCAGGCTTCCTTGCCATCGCCGCCGACGATCGCCCGTGCCGGCCAGCGCCATTCCGGGCGGCGGCCCACCGGGGTCAGGTTGCCGTCGACCAGCACCAGTGCCGGGTCCACGCCCAGCGCCTGCACCAGCCGTTCCACCGCCAGCGTCATTGCCTGCATCGTCGCCTGGAAGATATTGATCCGGTCGATTTCCGCCACGTCGACCAGTCCGATCCCGAACGCGCAGCGGCGGCGGATGCGTTCTTCCAGCAAGGCGCGCTTTGTGGCGGAAAGCTTCTTGGAATCGTCCAGCCCGCCCGGTCGCGGCTTGCACAGCAGCACGGCCGCCGCCACAACGGGCCCCGCCAGCGGACCACGCCCGGCCTCGTCCACGCCAATGACCAGCTCGCCAGAGGCAAAGCCGCTACTGAAATCGGAAAAGGGAGTTCCGGAAACCATGTTCAAATATACGCTCGCCTCCGCCCTATCCCTCGCCGCGCTGGCTACGGCAAGCTGCGGCCATGCCCAAACTGCGCAAAACGCCCCGGCCGCCGCTGCCGAACTGCCCTTCACGGTGACTGAACGCGGCAAATTCAACCAGCCGTGGGCCATGGCGTTTGAACCCGGCACCAGCCGCCTGTTCGTGACGTTGCAGAAAGGCGGGATTACGTTCCTCGATACGGCAAATGGTCAGGTGGGTACCGTTACCGGGGCGCCGGCGGTCGATTTTGGTGGCCAGGGCGGCATGGGTGAAATCAAGTTCGCCCCCGATTACGCCACAAGCAAGGCGGTGTACCTGACCTGGGCCGAAGCCGGCGACAATGACACGCGCGGCGCGGTTCTGGGGCGCGGCATCCTGTCCTGCGCCACCGCCACGGCCTGTGCGATCGGAGGGCTGACGGTGATCTGGCGGCAGACGCCAAAAGTCACCGGCCGCGGCCATTTCAGCCATCGCATCGCCTTTTCGCCCGACGGGAAGTACCTGTTCCTGAGCAGCGGCGAGCGACAGCAGGGCGCCCCGGCGCAGGATCTTTCGGTGAATCTTGGCAAGGTGCTGCGGCTCAACCTCGACGGCACCCCGGCAGCGGGCAATCCGTTTGCGGATCGCGGCGGGGTTTCGGCGCAGATCTGGTCCTATGGCCATCGCAACCTGCTGGGCCTGAAGTTCGACGCCAAGGGCCAACTGTGGGATCTGGAGCACGGCCCGCGCGGCGGGGACGAGCTGAACCTGGTGGAGCGGGGCGTCAACTATGGCTGGCCGGTGGTGTCCAACGGTATCAATTACGACGGGTCTGACATCCCCCCTCACCGCACGAAGCCGGAATTCCGCGCACCGGCCATTTCGTGGAACCCGGTCATCGCGCCGGGCGATTTCATTTTCTACAGCGGCAAGCTGTGGCCGCAATGGAAGGGCAATGTGCTGGCCACCGGGCTTGGCTCCAACGCCCTGGTGCGGGTGACGCTGAACGGGGCCAAGGGCGCCGAAGCGCAGCGCTGGGCCATGGGCAAGCGGATGCGCGAAATTGTCGAGGCCCCCGATGGCTCGATCTGGATCGCGGAAGATGGTGCCAATGCACGCCTGGTGCAGCTGAAGCCGCGCTAAACCACATTGCCACGGCGCGCCTGCACCCGTAAGCGCGCGCGCTCTATGGCACAGGCTCCATTCTCCCTGATTCCCCTCGCGGAAGTCGATCCGGCCCTGGTCGAGCAATTGCTCGACCGGGCTTTCGGGCCGGACCGATTCACGCGCACCGCGGACCTGATCCGGCAAGGGACGGAGTTCCTGCCCATGCTCAGCTTCGCGGCGGTGGACGGCGATGGCTGGCTGGTCGGTTCGATCCAGGCCTGGCCGGTGGCGCTGACTGATCCCCATGGCCGCCAGCATCCGATGATCATGGTCGGCCCGGTGGCAGTCCTGCCCGAACGGCAAGGTGAAGGCTTTGGCAAGGCGCTGATGGCCGCGCAGTCGACGTCAATTGATCCTGCCGCACCGCTGCCGCAGGTGCTGATCGGTGATGCGCCCTATTACGCCCGCTTCGGCTTTATCGAGGCACCCCGCGGGTGGACTTGCCCCGGCCCGTGGGACCCGGCGCGGCTGATGGTGCGCGGGGCCAGCCCGGCGCTGTTGCCGCAAGTCGGCACGCTGGGCCCTTGGCGCGGCTGAACCGATCTGGCATCGCCGCGCGGTGATGCCTGCGCCCACCCCCACCCCGGCCTCCATCCTGGACCGGCTGACCCTCCTGTTCGAGGAAGGGCATCGCACTGACCGACCGCAATTGCGCGACGATGCAGCTTTCGCGCCGCCGGTGATCCGCCCGGCAGCAGTGCTGATCGCGGTGACCGACCGTCCTGATCCCGGCGTGATCCTGACCCATCGGCCAGACACCATGCGCGCCCATCCCGGGCAGGTCGCATTTCCCGGCGGCAAGCTGGACCCGGGCGAAGATGCCGTTGCCGCCGCCCTGCGTGAAGCGCACGAAGAACTGGCGATCCATCCCTCTTTCGTCACGGTGATCGGCGCAACTGACCGGTTCCTGACCGGCAGCGGTTATGACGTGACCCCGGTGCTGGCCTTGGTGCCGCCGGACCTGCCGATCGTGCCCAACCCGCACGAGGTTTCCAGCTGGTTCGAAGCCCCGCTGCGGCACATCCTCGATCCGGCCAATCACGTGGCCCGGATTGGCGAATGGCGCGGGATCGAGCGGCCCTACATCGAAATCGATTGGGAGGGGCACCGGATCTGGGGGATTACCGCCGCGATCCTTGCCAATCTGGCCGAACGGCTGGCATGGCGTGGGCTGATCGATGGCTGAGCTACCCGCAAACCAATGGACCATGCGCGAAGACCTCGCGCAACTGGTCGCCGCCCTTGGTCACGGCAACGTGCGCTGGGTCGGCGGGGCGGTGCGCGACACGCTGCTGGACCATCCGGTGGAAGATATCGACGCGGCCACACTGCTGGAACCGGCAGTGGTGATGAACCGGCTGAAGCAGGCCGGTATCCGCACCGTGCCAACCGGGATTGACCACGGCACGGTTACCGCGCTGCTGCCAGGCGGCCATGTCGAAATCACCACCTTGCGGCACGACGTTTCCACCGATGGCCGCCGCGCCACCGTGGCTTTCGCCAGCGAGTGGCAGGACGATGCGGCCAGGCGCGATTTTACCATCAACGCGCTCTACGCCGATCCGACCACGCTCGAGGTGTTTGATTGGTTCGGCGGGCTGGAAGATCTCGCCGTGCGGCGGGTGCGCTTCATTGGTGATGCCCGCCAGCGCATCCGCGAAGATCACTTGCGCATTCTGCGCTATTTCCGCTTCCAGGCGCGCTTTGGCAGCGAACTCGATGCGGAGGCGGAAGCTTCCTGTGCTGAACTGGCCCCGATGCTGAAGGGCCTGAGCCGCGAGCGGGTGGCGATGGAACTGCTCAAGCTGCTCGCCCTGCCCGATCCCGCCGCCACCGTGGCGCGGATGCAGGCGCTTGGCGTGCTGCCGGTGGTACTGCCCGAAGCAGGCATGGAAGGATCGGTGCGGTTGGCGGCGCTGGTAGCAGAGGAAAAGCGGCAAGGCGTGGCACCTGATGCAGTGCGCCGCATGGCCGCACTGCTGCCCGCCGATCCGAAACTGGCAGATGGTGCCGCCGCCCGGCTGCGCTTGTCGACCACGCAGCGCAAACGGCTGGGCACGGCGGCGGGGCGGGCTGCCGGCGATGCGCGAGCCCTCGCCTATCGCCTGGGCCGCGAATCTGCGCTCGACCTGCTGTTGCTGACCGGCGGCGACATCAGTCCGCTCGCCGGGTGGGACATCCCGCAGCTCCCGCTGAAAGGCGGGGAGATTGTTGCTCGCGGGGTTGGCGCAGGACCGCAAGTTGCGCGCATCCTGCAAGCAGTGGAGCGGCGCTGGGTGGCGGAGCAGTTCCCGTCACGCGAGCGAGTAGAGCAATTGCTGGCCGAGGAATTGGGCGGCTAAATTCCCCTCCCGCCTGCGGGAGGGGAGCAATCAGAACTTGTTATCCCGCGGGAAGCCGGTGGGCGGCATCCGCCCGGCAGCACCGCGGGCGACCTTCCACAACTGGATGTCCTTTTCAGTCCGCGTGCGGCCGGTGTCGCCGCCCATCGCCCAGCTGAGACCGTCCTCCAGCTTCAGCGTGATCGCATCGGACAGGCCACCATCGCGGTAGCGTTGCAGGCCGACACCTTGCCCGCGAGCCATCAACGGCACTTCTTCCAGCGCGAAGACCACCAGCTTGCGATTGTCACCCACCACGGCCACGTGATCGTGATCGGCGGCAATCGCGCGAACGATCGCCAGCTTGGCCCCGTCCTTCAGGTTGACCACTTGCCGGCCCTTGCGGGTTTCGGCCAGCAGTTCGTCGGTGATCGCGGCAAAGCCCTTGCCCAGCGTACTGGCCAGCAGCAGTTTTTGCCCCGGACGATGGACCACCACGGCCATGATCTGCGCGCTGGAATCGACTTCCAGCGTGTTGCGGATCGGCTCGCCAAAACCGCGTGCGCCAGGCAGCTTGTCTGCACCCACGGTGAAAAAGCGCCCGTCATCCGCCGCCAGCAGCAGCTTGTCTGTGGTCTGGCAATGCAGCGCGAAGGCCGGGCCATCGCCTTCCTTGAACTTGAAGTCGGAATCGAGCGGCAGGTGGCCCTTGGCGGCTTTGATCCAGCCCTTTTCAGACAGGATCACCGTCACCGGTTCCTTCTCGATCATCGCATCCATGCTGAATTCCACCCGGGGGGCGGCTTCGGCAATGGTCGTGCGGCGGCGGCCGAGCAGCGTTTCTTCGCTATATTCCTTGCGCAGCGCATTGAGATCGCGCTTCAGCCGGGTTCGCTGGCGGGCCGGGCTGTCGAGCAGCTTCAGCAGTTCTTCGCGTTCGGCCAGCAGCGCGGAATGTTCGCGCCGCAGTTCCATTTCCTCCAGCTTGCGCAAGCTCCGCAGGCGCATGTTGAGGATGGCTTCGGCCTGCCGGTCGGTCAGTTCGAATTCGGAGATCAGCACCGGCTTCGGCTCGTCCTCCGCGCGGATGATCGCAATCACCCGGTCAAGGTTGAGGAAGGCAATGATATAGCCTTCGAGCAGTTCCAGCCGCGCCGCGATCTTGTCCAGCCGGTGGCGGCTGCGGCGCTGCAGGATGTCGATCTGGTGCGCGGTCCAGTGGGTCAGCAGCTCATGCAGGCCCATCACCATCGGCGTGCGGGTGGCGTCCAGCACGTTCAGGTTGAGGCTGATGCGCGTTTCCAGATCGGTCAGCCGGTACAGGCTTTCCTTCAACAGGTCTGGATCGACGTTGCGGCTTTTCGGCACGATGACGATGCGGATCTGCTCGTCGCTTTCGTCGCGCACGTCTTCCAGGATCGGCAGCTTGCGATCGGCGATCAGCTGCGCGATCTGTTCGATCAGCTTGCCCTTTGCCACCTGGTAGGGGATTTCGGAGATGACCAGCTGGTATTGCCCACCGCCCAGCCGTTCGATGCCAGCCTCACGGTCATCATCTTCCCTGACCTCCGCCGCATGGAACCGCCCGCGCACGCGGAACGATCCGCGCCCGGTTTCATAGGCATTGGAAATGGCCGCCGCGCTGTCCACGATCAGGCCGCCAGTGGCAAAATCCGGGCCCTTGAACAGTTCCATCAACCGGGCGTGTTCGACATGGGGGTTGTCGATCAGTTCCAGGGTCGCGTCGATCACTTCGGCCACGTTGTGGCTGGGAATGCTGGTCGCCATGCCCACGGCAATGCCGCTGGCACCATTGGCCAGCAGGTTGGGGAACAGGCCGGGGAAGATCTGCGGCTCTTCCTCTTCATTGTTGTAGGTCGGGACGAAATCCACTGTCCCTTCGTCCAGCCCTTCCATCAGCTGGATCGCCGCGCGCGTCAGCCGCGCTTCGGTATATCGTTCGGCAGCGGCGTTATCGCCGTCGATGTTGCCGAAATTGCCCTGCCCTTCGACCAGCGGATATCGCAGGGTGAACGGCTGGGCCAGGCGGACCATCGCATCATACAGCGCCAGGTTGCCGTGCGGATGGTACTTGCCCATCACGTCGCCCACCACGCGGCTCGATTTCTTGAAGGCGCTGCCCGGATCCAGCTTCAATCCGCGCATCCCCCACAGGATGCGGCGGTGCACCGGCTTCAACCCGTCGCGCAGGTCCGGCAGGGACCGGGCGGTAATCGTCGACAGAGCGTAGATCAGGTACCGTTCCGACAGGGCGCTGTCGAACGGCGCATCGACGATCGCGTCGAAGGGGTCCTTTTCGTCATCCAGGGTGCTGACCATCAGCCAGCCCTAGCAAGCGGGAACGCAGCGGGACAGCGGGCAGACAAGGACTATCAACATCCTCTTGGGAATTGGTCCCTCAGCGGCCCTGCATATCGTGGCTGTCAGGCGGAATGCGCACTTCCAGGCCATCCAGTTGATCCGTCAGGTCGATCTGGCAGGAAAGGCGGCTGGTGCGGCAGGCCCCGGCGGCAAGGTCGAGCATGTCTTCCTCGTCTTCGCTGGCCCGGGGCAGTTTTGCGAACCATTCCGGTGCCACGATCACATGGCAGGTGGAACAGGCCATTTGTCCTTCACACGTCCCTTCCAGCGGCATCCCGGCCGCCTGCGCAACGTCCAGCAGGCTGCTGCCAACCGCGCCTTCTGCTGCGATGCGGTCGCCGCCGCGGGTAATGAAAGTGACGCGAATGATCTCTATCCTTGTTGCGCCGCAGCAGAGTTAATCAAAAGCGCAGCTTGTTCAAGCTCCGCGAGCGTGGAGTAGCGCCCGAAGCCGAGCCGGACGGACCCGCGCGCCTGGTCCGCATCCAATCCAAGTGCCGCCAGAATGCGGCTGGGCTTCTTCGATTCGCTGGCGCAGGCAGACCCGGCGGAAAAACACACCTGCCGCACGTCAGACATCAGCCGGGCGACATCCAGCCCTTCGCGGCGGATGTTGAGATTGCCCTTGTACCGCTGCTGCGCGCTGCCGTTCAGCGTCCAGCCGGGGAACAAAGCCCTCGCCCGGTCCCACAGCGCGGCGACATGGGCAGCATCGGCCTCCATCCGCCCTGCCGCCACGGCAGCTGCCGCGCCCAGCCCGGCGCACAAGGCAGGGCTCAACGTGCCGGAGCGCAAGCCGCCTTCCTGCCCGCCGCCGGTGATGGTTGGGTGCAGGTCCACCCCGTCACGCACCCACAGCGCGCCAACGCCCTTGGGGCCATGGAACTTGTGCCCGGTGATGGCGATCAGGTCCGCCGCCGCGATCGGCATCTTGCCTGCCGCCTGCACCGCATCGCAGACCAGCAGCGCGCCGCGTTCCCGCGCCCGTTGATACAGGCGGTCGATCGGCTGGATCGTGCCGATCTCGTTATTCACCTGCATTACCGCAATCACGCCGAGGTTGCCTGGCAAGGGCACGTCCGGATCGACCAATCCTTCGCCATTGACCGGCAGGATCGTGGCCCCGCCCGGCAAATCGAGCGCAGTGTTCAGCACCGCGGAATGCTCGATTGCGCTGACCGCGATCCCCTGTCCGGCCCGCGCTGGGGCACAGCCGCGCAGGGCAATGTTGAGAGCTTCCGTGGCGCCACTGGTAAACACCACCCGGCCACCTGTGGGGAACAGCGCAGCCACCTGTTCGCGCGCCAGTTCCACCGCCGCGTCTGCCATCCGGCCCAGCCGGTGGGACGAATGCGGGTTGCCGTATCCATCGCTGTCCGGCCCACCCAGCCAGCGCAGCATCGCCTCGCGTGCTTCAGGTGCCAGCGGGGTAGTGGCCTGATAATCGAGGTAGATCACAGGCTGCTCCACGCTTTGACAAATGCATCGAGTTCCATCGCCGTGGTGCTCCAGCCGAGGCTGACCCGGATCGTGCGCCGCGCCACTTCGTCATCCACGCCAAAGGCTTTCAGCACCCGGCTTGGCTTGAGCGACCCAGACGAACAGGCACTGCCCGCCGACACTGCAAAACCCATGGCGTCGAGCCGGATCAGCAACGCCTGCGCGCTCAGCGCGGGGTGGGTGACAGCGAAGATGTGCCCGCACTGCACCCCGGGTGAGAACACCTCGCTATGGCGCAACAAGGCGGCGCGGAAGTCCTGCCGCTGCTCCGCGCTCGTTGCCCAGCTGTCCAGCCCGCCGGCTTCCAGTGCCGCCAGC
>JBARAF010000444.1:0-31047 GCA_049791695.1 Croceibacterium sp. | reverse complement strand
GCCGCGGTCATTGCGCTGCGCTCAGCGTAACGGTGACAACGCCCCGGTAATCCATGTCGCCCACCAGGCGCAGGGAATTGCCGCCAGCGGTCGCATAGCTGCCGATCCCGACCGTGATGTCACCGGTGAAGGCGCTGTCGCGGGTCTGGGAAGCGGCTGCATTGGTTGCGGCTGCCGTGTTGAACGAGGCCGGAGTGGTGGTCCACCCGCTGGCCGTTGCAACGTAGTTTACCTGCCGCGAAAAGCCGGCGGGCGGGGTTGCCGTGTAATTCTGCGCCGTCAGCGGGGTCGCGGTGATCGCGATCGTGCTGCGGGCCGAACAGAAGGCACCGGTGAGCGCCTTGCTGGGCGCGGAAAGATCGTTCCGCAGCAGGCCGGTCGACAGGTCGATCAGCACGCCGAGATCAAAATTGCCATCACCCGTCAGCGTCCCCGCGGAGCAGAGCGTCGGCACCCGTCCGATGACCTGGAAGGACTTCGACGAGGTGTCGCTGGTGGCTTCCTGGGCCTGCGCCATCGCAGGAGCCAGGACCATCAGCGCGGTAACAAGAAGCTTTTTCATCGATCTGTTCCTTGTCATTCGGCGAAGGCGGCGGGGCCAAGCGTGACCCGCACCGCACCGCGATAGGTTCCTGCCACCAGGCGCAAGTCGCCCGGCACGGAGAACGCGCTCAGGGTCACCCCGATGTCCGCCACATGCGGCAGGGTGCGGACGGCGCTGGCGCCTGTGCCGGTAAGCGGGGTTCCCGCGGCGCCGGCGGCGCTGGAAGCCGTGGCCGGCGAAATGGCCCAGTCGGTTACCGAAGCGGTGTAATTGACCGCCTTGGCAAAATTCGCCGGTGGAGTACCCGTCACCTGTTCCACCAGAGCATCGACTTCAGCGGTCACCACGGTGCCGGCGAAGTTGCAGAAGCTGTCGGGCAGGGTCACCTGCTGGTCCGGCAGAACCGCCAGCCGCCCGACCCGGAGGCCGGAAGTGGCGGCGATCTGGCCAAGGTCCACCGTCGCGCGGGACGGATCACCCAGGATGCACAGCGGTGCAACCCGGGCGTCAACCGCCACCTGGCCCTGGTCCGTATCGGTGGCTTGCGCCAGCGCGGGTACGGGGGCTGCAAGCAAGATGCCTGTCAACACGATTGGCAAACGCATGGGACGGGTTCCTATTCGCTATCAGGCGGGCGGGGTGAAGGTCGGGGTCAGCGTCACTTCGACCCGGCCGGTATAGGCGCCGGCAACCAGCAGGGCGTCCGCGGGTGCACTTGCATCCGACAGGCCGACCAGGATGTCGCCGGTGAACATGCCCACCGAAACCGTCGATCCCAGGCCTGCAACCAGGCTGGTATCATTGGCGCTGAAGCCGTTGGCGGTGGCCGTGGCGGTGTAGTTCACCCGGTTGGTGAACCCGGTGGCCGTTGCCGCTGCGTTGAGCAGCGGAAAGGCTTCCACCGTCATGCCGGCGGCGGCATTGTTGCACCAGCCGCGCAGGGTGCGGCTCTGGCCGTTGACCGTGGCCGGATCAAGCCGGCCGGCCGTGGCACTGGTGCCCGTCTGGGCCAGTTCGGGAATGATGATCGCGTCGTTGCCGACGGTGAACATGCAGCGCCCGGCAACCGTACCGCCGATGGTGACGGTACCGGTCGCGTCCTGCGCGGCGGCGGGGGTGGCCAGAACCAGAGCGGCTCCTGCGGCCAGAATGAACTTGCGCATCAGATCTATCCCTATCCTGGCCTTAGGCGCCCGGCGCGATCGTGAAGGAGATGGTTCCGGTGTAAGCACCGGACACCAGCACGTCGGTCGGGCTGTTGGTGGCGAAACCGCTGGCCGTAACCAGGATGTTGTCCGAACCCGAAGCCAGGCGACCGCCAACCGAAGTGGCCACCAGCGGAGTGGTGGTGGTGGCAGAGAACGGGTTCGTTCCGGCAACCGTCGTCACGGCGATGTTCGCGGTGTAATCGATGCTGTTGTCATAGCCGGCTGCTGCTGCGCCGGCGGTGGCCAGCGGAGTGGCCGAAATGGCGATGGTCGGGGTCGCGGAGGTGCAAACCACCTTCGCGGTCAGGCCATTGCTGGCGTTGCCGGCTGCGCTGAAGGCAGTGGCCAGGTCCGTCCGCATGGTGCCATCGGCGTTGGCAAGGTCACCAAGGCTGACGACCGTGTTGAACGTGGAGGCTGCGGCACCCGGGCTGACGACCAGGCACTTCGGCGCGACAAAACCGTTGATCACGACCGAACCGGAAACCGACTGCGCAGCAGCGGGCATGGCAATGGCGGTTGCAAGCAGAGCCGCGGTAACAGAGATCTTCTTCATCTTAAATCACTCCATTGGGCCGCTCTCGCGGCTTGTTCTTGTTTGGCGGAAGGCCGCCGTTACTTTCCGACCGCTTCAGGGAGCGGCCGCAATCGAGACAATCAGCGTGTCGGTGTAGCTGCCCGCAATCAGGGTTCCGGGACCGGCGTAGGCACCGGCGCTGACGCGAAGGTAGGATTCGGTCTGGTTCACCGATGGCCCGATGAGCCGCAGGCCCTGGGTGCTGGTTGCCGGTCCGACAAAGCTGCACGGGGTCGGCGCTCCGGCGGCAAGATCCTGCACCGGGCAGGTGGCCGAAGTGGCCGTGGTGTTGCCATCGAGGTTGAGCGTGACGTCGTAGGGTGCCAGGCCGACGTAGCCCGGATCGGTGGCCGCAGCGGCAGTCTTCAGGCCGCCGTTGGCCGAGATCACGGCAACGCGAGAAGCCGTGTTGCAGGAAATCGTGAAAGCGAAGTCGTTGGTCCAGGAAACGACGTCGATCTGGCCGGCATTGTAGACGCCGGTCGGGGCCGCGCCAGTTGCGAACTCGCAACGCCCGCCTACCGTGGCAATAACCGGCACCGAAAGCGGAATGCCAGGCTGCCCGTAATAGACGGTCGGTGAAATCCCTTGGCCAATAGCCGGGGTGGGCGCTAGCGTAGCAGCGGCACCGAAGAGCAATGCAGCCCGAAGGATGCCTTTGCCGTTCCCCCCAAGAATTGATGTTAACGATTGCGTCAACACTTTGGTGCCTGCCCCTTTGAGAGAGCCCCTTGCTCTCTTGCTAGACCGCAACTTTACCCGGTGAGTGGGTTAGTGCGGTGTCAGGGCACCCAACGAAAGTTTACACATTCCCGTCAACAGTGTTAACCTGAAAAGGGACAAAGGGGAGTTATATTGAGACGTTTGGGAGAGTAATCGCCATCCAGACGGATGGCTTCGGGGGTCGCGCCGTAAACAGACGGACGATCATGAAGCATCAAGTCGCCGATTCGCTGTGAGAGGGGGGAAAAGTGCCTATTTTTGATTGGGTTAATCCGCCCACGCACTGTGATTTACGGACCCTCGACGACGATTCTGCCGCCAAGGCCCAGCTGTGGCGCGAGGCGGTTGGCTCCCTGTTCCGGGTGAGCAGTATGGACAAGCCGCCGATTGCGGAATTGACCTGCTATTCGCTCGAACGGCTGCAGGTCGGCCGGATCGTCGCGCAGGGGCAGCGGATTGGCCACCTGGTCGGTGCCGACCAGCTGGATGTCACTGGAAATGCCCTGGTCCTGCTGGTGCTGGAAGGCCGGCTGATTATCCGTGTGAGCGGCGTCGAGGCCGAGGCCGTGCCCGGCGACGTGTGCCTGATCGATGCCGTTGGGGAATACGAAGCCACCCTGTCGGGGTGTGACCTGCTGTTCGTGGCGATCCCGCAGGAATTGCTGGCTTTCGGTCCGCGCGACAGCGCGATCTTTCATGGCTCGGTACTGCCGGGTACCGCGCCTTCCACAATGTTGCTGGGGCACTATTTGCGCGAACTTCTGGCGGCCTGTCCGCGGATGGGCGGGGCCGAGCCCGCGCGCGTATCTGCCGCACTGGTCAGCCTGGTGCTGGCTACGTACCAGGGGTTTGTCCCGGTTCATGCCGCGCTGGACGACGCAACGGACCAGGTTTTCCTGAATGAATCGCTGAGGCGTTATGTCGAAGCCCACCTGGCGTTTCCCGACCTGACCGCACAGAATATCTGCACCGCCTTCGGGATGTCGCGGGCATCGCTTTACCGGCTGTTTGCGCCTGTTGGCGGCGTTGCCAAATATATCCGCGCCCAGCGGGTCCGCCGGGCCGCCGCCGATATTGCCAACCCCGAATTCCGCCGGATGCGCATCGCCAGCATAACCAAGCGATGGGGCTTCAAGAGCGAGAGCTCGTTCGCCAAGGCGCTCAAGCGCGAACTCGGGGTGCCGCCGCGGGATCTCCGGCGCCGGGCTGACGCTTCCGCATTGAACGGGTTCGCGGTGGATGGTTCCGGGTTGCCCGGCAAGAAGAGCCCCGAACAGCAAGGCGGTCCCTGATGGGTTCCTCCCTCTGCATTCGCGGGCCCTTGATTTCGGCGGCTATCGCGGCCCTTTGGCTGCGTGAGATGGGCTATCCGGGCAGGAACATTTCCTGCCATTTTGCAGCGGGGACCGACTGCCCGGATCTGATTCCGGTCAGCTTCGACGGGATCAGTGAAACCATGCGCCGCGCCGTGGAGCCGATGGTGGTGAAGACCTGGCCCGCATTCCTGGTCGAAACGGAATCAGGCCCGGCCCAGATGGCGGGGGATGTGGCCCTGCTGGACGCCGTCCAGGCCATTGCCGAACTCGACGAGCATCGAATTCCCACTTCCAGCACACGCTGGCGCACCCGTTGGGGCAGGGAAATGGAGGTTCCGGCGCTGGACACCTGCACCCAGCCGGCCCGGCTGTTGAGCGCCGACTGGCTGACGGGCCTCCCGTTCCCCCTGTTGTTTGCCCCGGACCCGGATGATGCCGGTCTTTACCTGCAATATCTGCCGGTCCTGCCCGATGCCCTGTTCGTAAGAACCTGCCGCTTTTCGGAAAATGATGAATTCCGCCGGGATTCAGGCGTGGCCCTGAATCGGCTGGAGCAGGTTCTGCTGCAACGCTTCGTCCCGCTTTTGCAGCCACTCACGGCGAAATCGCGGTCCTGACGGTTCGTTAACCATTCAAGTGCCAGAATGCCTAATCTGGCCACGGCCAAGGTGAAGGAACTACTTTCCGGAGCTAGGCGAAATCTTGGGTAACAAAGCGAAATCGGAACCGGCCAACTGGTCTGCGGACGAGCGGGACCGGCGCCCCCTGAGGCTGTTGATCGCCGGCCGCGCCGGCGATGCGACGCGGCTTGTCAGGGTCCACAATCTGTCGACCACCGGGATGCTCATCGAAGCGGAACCCGCCATGGACCGGGGCGAGGTCTTTGTCTGCGAACTGCCGCTGGCAGGGCTCAACACCGTCTCGGTCGTGTGGCGCAGCGGAAATTTCAGTGGCTGCAGCTTCCAGCAACCGATTTCGGAAGCCGCGGTGAGCGCGGCGCTGCTGCTCGGCCTGAAATCACTCAACGAACCGCAAGCGGCAGAAATGCCGTTCCAGGCGTCACCCGATTTTCCGGAACGGCTGCGCGAGATTCGCACTGGCAACGGCATGAGCCTGGAAGACGTGGCCGGCGTACTGGGAATTTCCAAGCAGACCGTGTGGTATTGGGAAAAGGGCAGGAACCTGCCCAGCCCGCAGCACCTGCTGGCGCTCAACCGGCTGTTCACCTTGACGCCGGAACAGCAGGACGGCCCGCTGCCGACCACGCCGGTTGCGAAACTGTTCGACAAGGTGCGGGCGGAAATCTCCGCCGCGCTGGGCGTCGACGAAAAGTGCATCGAAATCTGCATCAAGGCCTGAACCCGGGAGGTGCCTGAAAAGCGGCATATCCCCTGGGTTCACCGTCTTGCAGGAGCTGTGGTCCGCCTCTAGGGCCGGGGCCATGGGCAGCTTGCGTACCGTCATCGCAGGAAATCGCTGGCTGGCGGCTCTGCTGCTGGCGGCGGTGCTGTGCCTGAAGGCGATCCTGCCGGCCGGTTACATGGTCGCCAGCGCATCCCACGTGCTGACGGTAACGGTCTGCGCGGAAAGCGCGGGCGGGCAAGTGGTTCACCAGATCGTGCTGCCGGGCAAGCCGCAGCCGCTCGCGCCCAAGGGCAACGCGCAGGACAAATGTCCGCAAGCGCCACTGGGCATGGCCATGCTGGCCGGGGGCGACCTGTTGCTGGTGGCCCTGGCCGTGGCCTTTGCGATAGCTTTCGGCCTTGCCCCGCTGGCCTTGCCCATGCTGCGCCGCCGCACCTGGCTGCGCCCGCCCCCGATAGGTCCGCCTGCGGCTGCCTGACGCAGCCGGACCTGATTCCTGACCGATGCCCGCCCAGCGTCCTGTACGCGGCGGCATCCAGGTTCCCGCATCCGTGCTGCGCGCCTTTGGCCCATCGCAGTCAGTTTTTACGGATCGGACGTTTTCCAATGAGCATTTCACAACGGGCGCTGGCCATCGGCCTTGCCCTGTCCACTTGCCCTGCGCCGCTGCTGGCGCAGGAGGCAGCCCAACCCGACACCAGCTTTTCAGTCGGCACCATCGTGGTCACCGCGCGCGGCATGGCTGGCAACACCGGCACCATTCTCACCTCGGTCGACCGGATGGGCGGGGCCACGGCGCAGGCGGCCAATACCGAACACACCTGGGAACTGGTCGGCCAGTTGCCCGGCGTGCAGGTGACTGATTTCAACCAGGGCACCACCAGCGGCAAATTCTCGTTCCGCGCCTTCAATGGCGAAGGGACGATCAACGGGGTCAAGCTGCTGATCGATGGCGTGCCGTCGAACAGCAATGACGGGAACATGCCCTATATCGACCTGGTGTTCCCGTTGGGGATCGCCGGGATCGAAGTGGTGCGCGGCACGGCAGATCCGCGTTTCGGGCTGCATGCGATTGCCGGCAGCGCGGCCATCACCACCCGCAGCGGCGGCACTTATGCCGATGCCCGCACATCGGTGGGCAGCAACGCGGCCTTGAGCGCACACCTGGCAGCGGGCGTTGAAACGGGTGTCTTCACCCAGGATTACGTGATCGGCTGGCGCCAAGCGGATGGATACCGCGACCACGGCCATTCCAACCGCGTCAGCCTGTCGGGCAAATGGGGGCTGGCGCTGGGCCCCGACCTGCGGCTGACGGCTCTTGCCCGCCATTACGAAGGCGACGCGGAAGAAGCAGGATACCTGACCCTGGCCGACCGCACGGCAGATCCGCGCATAACCAACGGCTACAACCAGTCCGATGGTGACAGCCGCACGATGGATCAGTTCGCGGCCAAGGCGGATGCCAGCCTGGGCGACCGGCTGGACTGGTCGTTCACGGCCTGGGCCAATGTCCTGCGCGATGATCGGTACGTCAAATTCTCCGCCAATGCGTCGCAGCAGCGACGGCTGACGCAGGAGGACCACCAGGGCCTGGCCACCGCACTCCACTGGCACGGCATGCTGGGCGCCATGCCGCTGATGCTGGAAGCGGGTGGCAGCGTGGAATGGCAGGATAACCGCTCGCTCCGCTGGCTGGCGGTCAATCGCGTGGCCACCAGCCAGACGCGCGACCAGCAATATGACCTGACCGTGGGCGGGGCCTATGTCCAGGCGGTGCTGGAACCGGCTGACTGGCTGCGCATCACCCCGGCCTGGCGGGTCGACTGGGTGGGCGGCAGCTTCCACAACCGGCTGGCCGGATCGTCCGCTCCAATCAACCACTATGGCAGCATCGACCAGCCCAAGCTGTCAGTCGCCGTGCTGCCTGCCGCGGGTGTCACGCTGTATGGCAACTGGGGCAAGAGCTTCCAGATCGGCCTTGGATCGGGCGCTTACCTGATCGCGCCGCGGGTGGTGGACCTGGCCCCGTCGATCAATGAAGGGTGGGAAGCGGGCGTCAAATACCAGCTGTCCAGCCGGATGGAGGCGCGCATCGCCTGGTGGCAGCAGACTGCGACTGGCGAAATTGCCCGCAAGCTGAACGATCCGCTGGGCGATTTCGAAAACGTCGGGGCCACAAGGCGCAAGGGGCTGGACCTGCAGGCCAGCTGGCAACCGCTGGGCGGCCTGTCCCTGTGGGGCGCGCTGGCATGGCAGCAGGCGCTGATCGCCACGCCTGATCCGGCAACGCCGCACTACGCCGGCAACCACATCGATCACGTGCCCGAATGGTTGTGGTCGGGCGGGATCGACTATGCCCCCACCCCGGTGCTGAACCTCTCGCTCGCCACGCGCGGCCAGTCGGCATACCACCTGACCAGCGCCAATGCGCAAGGGACCTGGGGCCAGATGGCGGTGGTTGATATGAACATCCGCTACCAGCTGCACCCTGGGCTGGAACTGGGGCTGGCGGTGCAGAACCTGCTGGATGAATTCCACGAATATGTCTGGTGGGACGGGGCGCAGTCGCTGCACAGCCCGGCCGATGGCCGCACCTGGACCGCCAGCCTGCGGGCGCGGTTCTGATGCGCCAGAGGGGCGATGCCTTGCGCCACCTGGTCCGGTACCTGCACTTGTGGCTGGGGCTGGTTGCGGGTGCCTTGTTCGCCCTGCTGGGCCTGACCGGTTCGGCGCTGGTGTTCTATCCGCAGATTGACCGGATGCTGCATCCGGCGATCGCGGTGGAAGGCCAGGCCGTGCCGGGCGGGCCGGAATGGAATCGTGCCTTGGAGACCCTGCGCACCGCTTACCCGGACAAGGCCGGCCCCTGGCGGCTGGAAGTGACCGGCACGGCAGAGGCAATCCCGGCGCGCTATTACAGCCCGCCGGAACGGGCCGGCCATGCGTTCCGCCCGATGATGGTCTGGCTGGCCCCCGATGGCGGCGCAGTGCTGCGCCGCGATTACTGGGGCGAATATGCGATGACCTTTGTCTACGACTTGCATTACCGGCTGCTGCTGGGGCAGGTGGGGGGCCAGATCGTCGGCTGGTCCGGCTTTGCCATGCTGGCGCTGCTGTTAAGCGGATTGTGGGCGTGGTGGCCGCGCGGCAGCTGGGCCAAGGCGCTGCGGATCAAGCCCCGCGCCCATGCCGCCCGCGCCTTGCGCGACTGGCACAAGCTGTCCGGCCTGTCCGGTTTGCTGCTGCTGCTGATCCTGACGGTGACCGGCATCATGCTGGCCCTGCCGGAAGAAAGCGACACGGCGCTGGGCGCAGTGGGCCTGCCGGTCGCTCCGATGGTGCAGGTTCCCCAACCAGCGGGCCAGCCACCTGCCACCTTGCCGACCAGCCAGGCGGTGAGGGCGGCGCTGGCGGCATTGCCGGGCGCGCGGGTGGCGTGGATCGAAACACCGCCGGTCAGCGGCGGGGCCTATCGCTTGCGGATGCAGGTGCCGGGTGATCCTTCGTTCCGCTTCCCGCACAGCTACGTCTGGGTTGATGGCGCCAGCGGACAGGTTCTGGCGGTGGACACCATGGCCCTCGCGGGTGCGGGGAGCACGGTCAATGCCTGGCTGCATCCGCTGCACGATGGATCGGCGGGCGGCATGGCCGGGCGGGTGCTGGCGGCATTGGCGGGATTGGTTCCGGCGCTGCTGTTCGGCACCGGACTGGCGCGCTGGCGGCTGCGGCGGCGCGGGGCGAGGCCTTAGGCCCAGCCGCGTTCCAGGAAGCGCACCGCGCATCCGGCCAGGAATGCCGCCCCGCGTGGCAGGGCGCCTTCATCCACCAGCATCCGGCTGGAATGGATGCCGCAACATTGCGACCAGTCCGCCCCTTCCGCCGCGACACCCAGGAAAGCCATCATACCCGGCACTTTTTCCAGCACGTAGGAATAGTCTTCCGCCCCCATGATCGGGTGGGCCAGCCGTTCAAACTCGCCGCCCGGCAGCTCCAGCGCGATCAGCTGCGCCAGGTCCACCGCGCGCGGATCGTTCAGGGTGACCGGGAAACCGTCGGTCACCGTCACGGTCGCTTCGCATTCGTGCGCCTGGGCGATGCCACTGGCGAGCGTGCACAGCGCTGCGCGCACTTCCTGCCGCCGTTCGGCAGACAGGGTGCGGATCGTGCCGCGCAGCACGGCCCGGTCGGCAATGACATTGTGCGCACTGCCCGCATCCAGTTGGGCAATGGTCACCACCGTGGCTTCCGAAGCAGCGAAGCGGCGGGTGACCATCGTCTGGATCGCCAGCACCAGTTCCGCTGCCACCGGCACCGGATCGCGCGTCTGGTGCGGCATCGATGCATGGCCGCCGCGCCCGGTCACGGTAATTTCCAGATGGTCGGCCGCGGCCATCAGAGCGCCTGCCTTGCTGGCCAGCACCCCGTGGCGGGCATTGGGCATGATGTGCATCGCGAAAGCGGCATCGGGCAACGGATCGAGCAGCCCGTCGGCCAGCATATGCCGCGCGCCGTGGAAACCTTCCTCCCCCGGCTGGAACATGAAGCGCACTTCACCTTTCAGCTGGTCCGCCTGCCCCGCCAGGATCCGCGCTGCCCCCGCCAGCATAGCCGTATGCGTATCATGCCCGCAGGCGTGCATCCGGCCGGGCAGGGTGGAGGCGAAGGGCAGGCCGGTTTCTTCCGCCATCGGCAGGGCGTCCATGTCACACCGCAACAGCACGCTGCGGCCTGGCTTCGCGCCCTTCAGTACCGCGACCGCGCCGCTGGTGGATGGCCCGCTGCGCCACTCCAGTGGCAAGTCGGCCAGGTCCGCCCGCACTTTCTGCAAGGTCAGCGGGGTATCCAGCCCCAGTTCCGGTTCGGCATGGATCGCGCGGCGCAGGGCGACGATGCGCGGGGCGATGGCGCTTGCTTGCTGCAACAGGTCGGTGGCTGGCATGGTGGCAAGTTAACCCCATTCGCAGGCGCAGAACAACCGCCCTGCCCTGGTCGGCGCGGATATCGTTGCAATTGCCGCTGGCGATAACCACCTCCCAGTCGCTCGATCGGAGGGCGCCTGCTCGCGTGGGATCAACGGCCGCAACCCTGCAACGCAACAAAAAGCGTGGCATTTGCAGGGTGCTCGTGTTTAAGGCGGAGGATATGCAAGGGACTGTCCACCTGTTCGACCACCTGCCCCAGGTCGAGCAACCCGTCGCCCCCGCGACGGGCGGTGCCTCGCCGCCCATTCGGGCCGTGCCTTTGGTGGGCGTCATCCGCAATCCCCGCAGCCACCGCAACGCGGCGAGCGAACCGGAATGGTCCGGCCGCGCCACCATGATGGTCGAAACCCCGCGCAAGCGCAGCGAACTGGACGCGATCCTGCGCCGCTTTGCCGAAGCGCAGGTCGACTTCCTGGTGGTCGACGGGGGTGACGGCACCGTGCGTGACGTGCTGACCTGCGGCGCCGGTGCTTTCGGGGAAACTTGGCCACAACTGATTGTCCTGCCCAGCGGCAAGACCAATGCACTGGCGATCGACCTTGGTCTGGACATGGACTGGACGCTGGACCGGGCAATCGAATGCGCGCGCGAAGGGCGGCACACGCTGCGCCGGCCGATGGTCATTTCGCTGCGCGACAACCCCGATGCCCGGGTGCAGGGTTTCGTTTTCGGTGCAGGCGTGTTCACCCCCGCAATCAGCCTTGGCCAGCATGCGCACAAGCGCGGTGCCTTCAACGCCGCCGCGGTGGGGGTGACCACGGTCTGGACCCTGTTGCAGGCGCTGGTCGGCAGCCCGGGGAACATCTGGCGGCGCGGCACCCGGATGCGGTTGCGCGACGCGGAAGGCACGCCCTTGCCGCACAGCGGCTAAGGCCGGCCTGACGAACGCTATTTCATCTTCGGTTCCACGCTGGAAAAGCTCCCTGCCGGGCTGACCCCGTTTCGCGGGATCGAGGAAAAGCTGCGGTTCGTGCTGATGGACAATTCCAAGCTGTCGCTGCTGCTGCGGCTGCCGCTGGTCTATTTCGGCAAGATCACCGCCGGGGCGCGGCGGTATGGCTTCCACCGGTTCGGCTGCGAATCGCTGGAGATGGAACTGGGCGGCAACTTCATCCTGGATGGGGAGGCTTTTCCGCCGGGCGCCTATCGCATCACGCTGGGCCCACAGCTGCGCTTCGTCGTTCCGTGACCGGCGCCCTGGCGGCGCGCATCGCCGCTGCGCTGGAACGCCGCCCCGATCCTGCCGTCAGCAGCTTTGCCGAACGGCTGACCCATGAAGCTGGCGCCGGTACGGGCGCGATGGCCGTGCTGTTCTATGGCTCCAACTTGCGCACCGGTTCGCTGGAAGGGGTGCTGGATTTCTACGTCCTGCTGCCGGGCGGGGTGGAAGCTGGCGTGTGGCCGCGCGTTTCCTATCGCGAATGGGACCATGCGGGCCAGGTCCTGCGGGCGAAAATCGCCACCATGCAGATCGGCACGTTCGCGGCAGCGGCGCGCGGGGACCTGATCGACACCACCATCTGGGCGCGGTTCGTGCAGCCGAGCACACTGGCCTGGTGCCGCGATGCGCAGGCCCGGCAGGCTGTGGAACAGGCGATTGCCGATGCCGCCCAGACGGCGGCCCGGCTGGCTGCCGCGCTCGGCCCCGATCATGGCGACGAATGGGATTACTGGCGCGCGCTGTTCCGCGCCACCTACCAGGCGGAACTGCGGGTGGAAAAGCCGGGGCGCGAGGATTCGATCCTGCAGCTCAATGCCGCCCATTTCAGCGGCCTGTTGCCCGAAGCACTGGAGGCGGCGCAGGTGCCCTTCACGCCGGAGGGCGATGGGTTGCGCGTGGCCATGCCCATGGCGCAGCGGCGCGCGGTGCTGCGTTGGTGGTCCCGGCGGCGGCGACTGGGCAAACTGCTCAATGTGCGCCGCCTGTTGCGTGCCACGGCCACGTTCGATGGCGCGGCGCGTTATGCCGCGTGGAAGGTGGAACGGCACACCGGGGTCAAGGTTGAACTGACCCCGTGGCGCGAACGGCACCCGGTGCTGGCTGCACCCGGTGTGTTGTGGAAGATCTGGCGCAGCCGCCGCTGAACGTCAGAGGTACCGCATCCGCACGGCCATCGGCTTCACTTCGTCCCCGATCGGGAACGCGGTCTTGCCCACGCTCGGTTTGCCCAGGTTGAAGATGTTGATGCTGGGGTTGTTGGACATGGCCCCGCCATCCTGGGTGATGTCGGTCGAACCATTGCCGTTCACATCGTGACGCACGGCAATGGCATAGGTCCCGGCCTTGGGCACCGGCACGCAAAAGCTCATTTCGCCGGCACGGGCCGATGCTTCCATCCGGTGCAGCCACCGCCCGCTCACCAGCCAGTCTTCCTTCGTGCCCTTGTACAGTTGCACGCGAATGGTGCCGCTGGATGCCTTGATGCCACTGACCGTCAGACGCACGGCCGGGCCTGCGCCAGCGCGGCACAGGGCGGGATCGTTGCGGATGGTTTCACCATATTGCGCCAGCGCGGGGGCGGCGGGGACAATGGCGGCAATGGCAAGAGCCAAGGCCGCGAAAGGCATTTTCCGACTGGTCTTCATGGTTTCGGGGTTTCCTGTGCGACCTGGCAATTAGGAACAGTGCGGTGAATTTCCACTGAATTGCCCTGTCAGGCCGCTGAAAGCCTCACCCGCTGACCTTCAGTTGCCCATTTTCCAGTACAATGCTGCGATCGGCAAGATCGGTCAACAAGCCGCGATGGCCGATGATGACGATGGTCATCTGCCCCTTCAGCGCGGCCACCGCTTCGGCAATGGTCCGTTCCGCCGCCGCATCCACTGCGCTGGTCGCTTCGTCCAGGATCAGCAACTGCGGGCGGCGCAACAGGGCGCGGGCCAGGCTGATGCGCTGGCGTTCCCCGCCCGAAAGCTGCCGCCCGCGTTCACCCAGCGGGCATTCAAGCCCGCCCGGCAAGGCATGGACGAACAGGGCGCTGGCCTGGTGCAAGGCGGCTTCCAGTTCCGCTTCGCCCGCATCGGGTACCGCCCACAACAGGTTGTCGCGCACGCTGCCGGCAAACAGCACTGCATCCTGATGGACATAGGCCACCCGTTGCCGCCAGCCACCGCGCGCGGCGGCATCCAGCGGCATACCGTCGATCAGCAAGCGGCCCGTATCCGGGGCCAGCAGGCCGCCGATGATGTCCGCCAGGGTGCTTTTGCCCGCGCCGGAATGGCCGACCAGCGCCAGCGTTTCCCCCGCGGCAACGGCCAGGTCGACGCGCTGCAGCGCCTGGCGACCGCCGGGAAAGGCAAAGCTGGCCTGTTCCAGCCGCAGTTCGCGGTGGAATGGCGGGGCCAGCGCCGCCGGGCCGGTCGATTCGCGGTGCGCCTCGGTATCGCGGATCAGCGCCAGCGCGTGGTCCACCGATGGCCGGGCGTGGAGGAATTGCTGCGCCGAATCCTGCAGTGACTGCAATTGCGGCATGATCCGCCCCATCAGTGCGATCATCGGCAGCAGCACCAGTGACGAAACCCCGGCACGGCCGACGGCAAACCAGACCAGCAGGGCCAGCAACAAGGCGCTGCCGGCCTGCAGGATGAAGCGCGCGGTTTCACCCTGGCGGATGAAGGCAAGGTCGGACGCGGACACTTGGGCAAAGGCGCGAGCAACGGTCGCTTCCACCGCGGCTTCGCGGCCGAAGCTTTTGACCAGCCGGACGTTGTCGAGGTTTTCTTCCAGCTGGCCGTACAGGCTGACGTGGGCGGCACTGAACCGCTTGCCCAGCTGCTGCGTGCGGTGCCGCGCCAGCGCATAAAGGCCCAGTACCAGCAGGCCGGCAATCCCCGCAGCCAGCGCCAGTTGCCATGACAGCAACAAGGCTGCCCCCAGCAGCAGCGCCAGGTTGATGGCCATCGCAAGCATGTTCAGCACCATGAAGAACACCACCGTGACCTGTTCGATCGCGGTGATCAGCAGCGCGCGGCTGGTCGCCTGGGTCGTCGCCCCAAGATAGCGCCATTCGGCGCGCAACAGGCCCCGGACCGCGCGGTTGCGCAACAGGTTGACCACCCGCACCGCCATCCGCTGGCCGTAATAGCGCTGCATCCCCGCAGCCAGCGAGCGCAGTGCAATCAGCAATACGAAAACCCCCAGCAGCGGGCCGAGCGGCCAGCCTTCGAACACGCGGACAAAGGCGGGCAGCAGGGCCCCGCTCGCGCCATCGACCGCCTGCAACAGCGGCACCAGCAACAGCAGGCCAATCCCTTCGCTCAGGCCCACCAGCAGCATCAGCACCAGCAGGCCGACAATCCGCCCGGGGCCGGCAATCCGCGCCAGGAACAACGCCGTGGCGGCAGCTTTGCCCGGCGGTGGCAGGGGGATGGCGTCAGGCATGGTCAGGCCTTAGCCGGAATTGCGCCCGGTGACGAAATCGACGTATTTCGACATCAGGATCGTGGACGGCAGGACAAAGCGCAGGTCATTTTCGCGCCGGGCGAATTCGTCATCGCTGGTCGGCCAATCGTCCAGCGTGGCCAGCGCCCGGTCCACATCGACATGATCGGCCAGTTCCGGCTGGTCGGCAATGTGGCGCAAATCGCGGCGCATATCGTCCAGCCGCGGGGTAAGGCGGTGGAACCAGTCGACGTTCTGGCGGCCATAGCGCCGGTTCAGCCGCTGGGCTTCCGGCATCCGGCCAACCGCCATGCGCCGCGCCAGCCACCGGTCCATGCCCCGGCGGACAAACTGATCGGTGGGGATGGTGAAGCAGAATTCCAGCAAGCGCCGGTCTTGCGCGATGTCGCGGGTGCGGATGCCGAACACCTGTTCCAGCGCGTGGATCTGTTCTGCCCCGGTGCCCATGTGCGGCTTGATCTGGCGCAGCCAGTGGGCCCGGCTGGCAGGTGGCCCTTCGCCGGTGATCGGCGCTGTGCCGGCAGTAACAAAGTCCGCTCGCAGCAGGGATCGGGCCAGGGGTTCACGCCCCGTCCCGCCGTGGACAAGCGCGCGCAGCCGGTCCGCCAGCGCGGCGGGGATCAGCGGCATCAGGGCATGGGCCAGGATCCGGCGGGGCACGCTGCGGTCATCATCCGGCCGCGCCGCCGCCAGCTGCCACAATGCGCGCCATTGGCCGGTGCGCAGCAGTTCGGGATAGGCCCAGGGGGGCGAATTGCTGAAGGCCATGTTGCCGGTGCCGGCATTGAACAGGCAATCGCAGCCTTCCTGTGCGGCCATCTGGCGAATGCCGAAATGCGGCGTGGCCACGGTCAGCGAAGGCGAAGCAGAACCGCCCGCCAGGAACAGCTCGCGCGCCTTGAAATCATGCGCGATCCCGGCGTTGTCGGTCAGGCGCAGGTCCATCTGCGGGTGCATCGCGGCAAATGCGCGGACATATGGCCTTTCGTCGGCGAATGTGGTGGGCGGCGGCTTGCCCTGCCATTGGTCCAGCGGGTGGAACGAGAAGGCGGGAATCCGCTGACCGGCGGGCAATTGCCGCATCACTTCATCGGCCATGATTGACGAATCGAGGCCCCCGGAAATCGTCAGCCCCGGTTTCTGGCAATCGCCCAGCGCATTGCGAACCGAACGGGCCAGCAATGCATTGGCCGCTTCCACGTATTCTTCGTCCCGCTTGAACCGGGTTTCCGGCAGGGCGGTGATGTCATGCCACTGGCTGCAGGTCAGGCCGTCTGGAGTAAGGTATCCGATGGCGCCATCCGGCAATTGGCGGATCCCTTCGAACATGGAACCCCATGGGTCGCTGTCCACTTCCAGGGCCAGCGCCTGCAACACGGGGTTCGTCCGCAAGGTCTGGGGCCATCCGGCGGCCAGGATCGGGCGCGGGATGGAACAGACCACGGCGCAGGTTGCATCCGCGGCGTAGAACAGCGGCATTCCGCCCATCGGGCTGCGCGCCATGCGGATGCGGCCACCGGGGAGGGGGATGAGAGTGGCGTAATTGCCGTCAAGCACGCTGTCGGCGCGATCACCGTGCCGTTCGAAAGCCGCAGCATAGATCGCTGCCGGATCGGCGGCGCAGCCATACTGCGCGGCCAGGTCGGCCTTGTCGTTCAACCAGCCGCAAAACAGCACTGGCAGGCCATACTGGCTGCGGTGTGCCCGCCAGCCCCGACGTGGGAGGGCGCGTGGCCCATCCATAGCGAACAGCGCCACATCGCCGGATATTTCCGCATTCGATGCAGCCCCGGCAAACATGCCGAGCGAAGCCGCAATACGCGTGGGATCAGCCCAGCCTGGCGGGCGCCAGAACCGGGCCAGTCCGATCATCGGTTAAGGGCGGGACGCCAGCTCAGGACTTGCAGTTCATGCCGCCGCCACAGGCACTGCCGCCCGCGGTCTGTGCCGTACCGGCGTTGGTGTTGGCGGCGACGTCGGCGATTTGGCCGAGACGAACCAGCCGGGGTGCGGTCCAGGTGTTGATGGTGGAATTCGACATGATGAACCTCACAAATATGGTGTGCATCGAGAACCGGCTCGAAAGCTTGCGACTGGCATAGGTATTTTTACACAGGGGTACAATCGAATCATTGCTGCACCTGCACAGTTGTCGATCCCAGTTGCAGCAACGGCCGGTACGGCAGATCGGACTGCCCAATCTGGATTACCCCTGCCGCTTCCACCCAGGCGTGCAGATCGTCGGGGCTGGCCCGTAAATGGGCTGGCAACGCGGCAATTGTCAGCACCGAGGGCACCTTGCGGCGGCGCAGCATCCATTGCAGGGCCATGGCTTGCGGCAGGCATTTGAAATGCCCCGGCAAATGGACCAGGGCGCGCCGGTGCGCCGCCCGCACGGGGTGTACGGCTGCTGCGCAGGCGCCCAATTCCCGCGGATCTTGCTTAAGTTTAAAGGTTAACTCCGCAGCTGCCGGCGGCACGATTGGGCCGAGGCTTGCGCGCCAGTGGCGCATGGGCACGAGCCGCACCAGAGCGCGGGCCAGCAGCAACAGCAGCATTGCTTCCAGCACGCGCAGCCAATGGCCCATGGCCGAGGTCAGGCTTCCCTGGCGTCAGTGCCCAACAGGCCGGCGGCGCCCAGCTCCGCAACGAACACCTGCACGTCGGCCGTCACTTGCGCCGGGTCATGGTCATGCCTTTTGGCAAGGTCGGCCGCGATCCGGGCGATCGAGCGTTGGCCATCGACGGAGTTCCAGATATCGCGCGCGGTCCCTTCCAGCGAATACATATCGCCGTCGCTCAGGCGCATCACGACGACTTCATCATCGATTGCGGTTTCGACATAGCGATCAGGAAATTTCTGCGGAATGCAGTCAGTTTCCAGAGCTGTCATAAGTGCCTCTCGTCTCGATAAAGCGAACCGCGAGGTCCAGGCTGGCAGGAAAATGGGCAGGGTCTTTCGGCCTGCCCAACACTGCCATGCTGATATTTTCGGCAATTCGCGCTTGCAGCGCAAAGCGGCGGGGGCGAGTGATTCGCTGCGCTTCGTCAAACATCCATGCGGTGTAGTGATCGTCCTGCAGCCGCGCCACGCGCTGTCCACTGGACAAAATGTATAGTCCTGTTTCGGCACTGGTTTCAAGAAACGTGATCGAGGCCAGCGGATAAAGGTTTTCGGCCGCATCGGCGATGGCCCGGGCGTAGAACTTGTCACGTTCGCCATCCGCCACTTCTTCGCGCGCGGCCCCGGTCAGCTTGAACGCATCACGCACCAGTTTCAGCCGCTTGTGCCCGGGCAGGCACTGGGGCGCACCATGGCTTCCGAGGTACAGCAGCATCGTGTCATCGGCCACCAACGGATAACCGCGCGCGGCCAGCGCCGCTGTAATCGTTGACTTCCCCGCCCCGCTTGGACCGCCAAAAGCGTGCACGCGGCCGGCATGGAGCACGGCCGAAACGTGCAGCGGGTAAAGCCCGCTGAGGCTGGCCGCCGCGGCATAGACCGAACCTGACAAGTACAGCGGCACCGCCTTGCGCTGCGTTTCGTCCAGCACTTGCCAGGTAACCCCGGCACCCCGCCGGTAGAAAAAGCGCAGGCCCGGCTGGTCCAGGGCAAACCAGTCTTCCCCGAATCGCCACCCTTCGCGGGGCCAGCCACCCTCAAGCTGTGGCACCACGCCTTCCGCCGCGCGATTTTCCTGCTGCATCAGTGCGATCGGGTCAAATCGAGCAATGGAGGGAGCGTAAGGGGGTCAAAGGGCATCTAGGTGAAACTACGGAGTTGGTCGACTTGGTACAATAGCTGTGCGTCGTGTGGAAATGTAGCCGGGCTTGCTTGTTCCGCGTTTCGGGCAAGCGTAGGGCAAGCTTGCAAGGAACCTTTATGCGCGACGTGCTGATTTCCCCGTCCATCCTGTCTGCCGACTTTGCCCGGCTGGGCGAAGAAGTGCGCGCAATTGATGCCGCCGGGGCGGACTGGATCCACGTCGATGTGATGGATGGGCACTTCGTCCCCAACCTGACCATCGGCCCGGCCGTGGTGAAGGCGCTGCGCCCGCACAGCGCCAAGGTGTTCGATGTCCACCTGATGGTATCGCCGGTTGACCTGTGGCTGGCCCCCTTTGCCGAAGCGGGGGCGGACATCATCACCGTCCACCCCGAAGCGGGGCCGCACATCCACCGCACCGTGCAGGCGATCAAGGCGCTGGGGGTGAAGGCCGGTGTCTCGCTCAACCCCGGCACGCCCGCCAAGATGCTCGATTACCTGATCGAAGAAGTCGACCTGGTGCTGGTGATGAGCGTCAACCCCGGGTTCGGCGGGCAAAGCTTCATCGCCAGCCAGCTGAAGAAGATCGAAGCGGTCCGCAAGATGATCGACAAGTCCGGCCGCGACATCCGGCTGGAAGTGGACGGCGGCGTTACTGCCGCCAATTCCCGGCAATGCATCGATGCCGGGGCTGACGTGCTGGTGGCGGGATCAGCCACTTTCACCGGCGGCCCCGATCGCTACGCCGCCAATATCGCGGCCCTGAGGAGTGGCGCATGAACGAAGCAGCTTCCCGCGAGCGTTTACGGCCCGGCCCAGCAGCCGCCGCGACAAAGCCGGGAAGTGCTCCGGGCGAACGGGCGATCCCGCTCCCCGCAAACCGGAAGGAACAGCTGGTGGAAGCCGCGCGCGAAGATCGGCCGACCAAACCTTCCGCATCCAAACCGGCACCAGATCCGGCGCCAGCACTGGCATCGGGCGCCGCAGCCCCGGAAAGTGCCACCTCCGATACCGTGATCGAACCGACCCGCGCGCTGGCGCTGGCTGATTTCGATGCGCCCCGCGTAACCCCGGGGGAACGGCTGATCCGCCTCGCCTATCGCCTGGGCGTACCCGGCCATGCGCTGACGTCACCTTTCCGCAAGCCGGCCCGGCTGCGCCTGCTGGCCACGGTGGACAGCCCGCTGGCAGGGGACCGGGTGGCCGGCATGGCGCTGCGGGCCGGGCATTTCCTGGTCCACGGGGTCAAGGCGCTGATTGCCCAGGTCGATTTCAGCCAGGCGGCCAAGCTGGCGCCGCCGCTGGAACGCACGGTGCATGGGTTCACCTGGCTGCGCGATCTCGATGCCTGCGCCCCGCGCGCGCAATGCGTGCCGACGGCGGAACGGGTGCTGTCGTCCTGGCTGGATGCCAATTCGGTGGTGGGCAAGGGCGCGGCCTGGGATGTCGGGCTGACCGGGCACCGCCTGCTTGGCTGGCTGGTCCATGCGCCGTTGCTGATGTCCGGGCAGGACAAGGCGCTGCGCAACCGCCTGCTGGCCGCGATCGAGGACACCGCCCGCTGGCTGGACCGCAACCACGGCCGCGCGGAAAACCGCCTTGCGGAAACCGCCGCCTGGGCCGGGATCACTGCCGCTGGCCTGTTGCTGGCCGATGGCAAGCCGCGCCGCCTGTTTGGTGAAGCCGGGCTGGCCCATGCCTTGGGCGAACTGGTGGGCGATGATGGCGGGGTGCTGTCCCGCAGTCCGCTGGACCAGATGGAGGCCATTGCCCTGCTGGTGGATCTGTCCGCCTGTTACCGCGCCTTGCGCGAAGATGTGCCGCAGGCGGTGGAAACCATGCTGCACCTGCTGGTTCCGCCTCTGCTCGCCCTGACCCATGGCGATGGCGCGCTGGGCAACTGGCAAGGCGGCGGAGCCGTGGGGGCGGAGCGGTTGCAGGCCCTGATTGCCGCAAGCGGCGTGCGCACCCGTCCGCTGCGTGATGTGCGCCAGTGGGGGTATCAGCGCGTGTCCGGCCGGGGTGCGGTATTGCAGTTTGACGCTGCCCCGCCGCCGCTGGCGCGCCATGCCCGGCACGGCTGCGCGTCTACCCTGGCGTTCGAATTTTCGACCGGCATGGACCGGCTGGTGGTCAATTGCGGCGGCGCCGCCTTTGCCGGCGGACTGGTGCCGGTGCGGATCGAACAGGGCCTGCGCGCCAGTGCCGCCCATTCCACCCTGGTGCTGGGCGATGCCAATTCCACGGCCGTGCTGATTAACGGCAAACTGGGCACCGGCGTGGGCGAGGTCGAGGTCGACCGGCGCGTGCAGGAACTGGGGCAGAACCAGCAGGGCCAGAACCCGGCCCAAAACAGACAAGGCGCGGCCAAACAGGGTGCGGCGACCCGGTTGGAAGCCAGCCACGATGGCTATGTCAGCCGATTCGGCCTGGTCCACCGCCGGATCCTGATCCTGCGTGACGATGGCACCGAACTGCGCGGGGAAGACCTGCTGGTGCCCAAGGGGCGCAAGGGCACGCGCGGCAAGGTGCCTTATGCGATCCGTTTCCACCTTGGCCCCAATGTCGAAACGACCCTGGGGCAAAGCGGCAGGAGCGCCAGCCTGGTACTGCCTGACGGCAGCCTGTGGCAGTTCCTGGCGGGCGACGGCACGGTGGAGCTTGACGAAAGCCTGTGGGTCGATGGAGAGGGGCGGCCGCATCCGGTGCAGCAACTGGTGATCCAGGGGCTGGTATCGCGCGGCGGCGGGAATTTCTCCTGGCTGTTCAAGAAGATGGGGTAAGTATCATGGCGGGCGATGTGGCGATCAAGCGGGCACTGCTGTCGGTGTCCGACAAAAGCGGCGTGGTCGAACTCGCCTCGCGGCTGGCCAAGGGCGGGGTGGAACTGGTCTCCACCGGCGGCACTGCCCGCGCCCTGCGCGATGCCGGCCTGCCGGTGCGCGACGTGTCGGATGTGACCGGCTTCCCCGAAATGATGGATGGCCGGGTGAAGACGCTGCACCCGCTGGTCCATGGTGGCCTGCTGGCCGTGCGCGACGATCCGGAACACGCTGCCGCGATGGAAGCGCACGAGATCGGCGCGATCGACCTCCTGATCTGCAACCTCTACCCGTTTGAGGAAACCGTCGCTCGCGGTGCCGGGCGTGACGAGATCATCGAGAACATCGACATCGGTGGCCCGGCGATGATCCGCTCCGCGTCCAAGAACCATGCTTTCGTCACGATCGTCACCGATCCGGCAGACTATGTGGTGTTGCTGGAAGAACTGGCCGCCAATGACGGTGCCACCACGCTGGCGTTCCGCAAGCGGATGGCGGCCAAGGCTTTCGCCCAGACGGCATCCTATGATTCGATGATCAGCCAGTGGTTCGCCTTTGCTGACCAGGGCCAGCAGTTCCCGCCGATGCTGTCGATCAACGGGCGGCTGGCGGGTGAACTGCGGTACGGCGAAAACCCGCACCAGCAGGCGGCGCTCTACACCCCGGTTGGTCCGCATACGCAGGGCCTGCCGCAGGCGGCGCAGGTGCAGGGCAAGGAACTGTCCTACAACAATTACAACGATGCCGACGCAGCGCTGGAATTGCTGGCGGAATTCGCCGGGGGCGATCCGGCGGTGGTGATCGTGAAGCACGCCAACCCCTGCGGCGTGGCCCAGGCACCGACGCTGTTGCAGGCGTGGCAGGAAGCACTGGCCTGCGACAGCGTGTCGGCTTTTGGCGGCATCGTGGCCACCAACCGCCCTCTGGATGGCCCGACGGCAGAAGCGATCTGCGAAATCTTCACCGAAGTGGTGGTCGCACCCGGCGCCGATGATGCCGCCCGGGCGGCCTTTGCCGCGAAGAAGAACCTGCGCCTGCTGATGGTCGACAGCCTGCCCAATGCCCGCCGCGGCGGCTTGCAGGTGAAGCCGATTGCCGGTGGCCTGCTGGTGCAAACGCGGGATAACGGCGCGGTTGCCCCGGAAGACCTGAAAGTGGTGACCAGGCGCGCGCCGACGGAACAGGAACTGGCCGATTGCCTGTTCGCCTGGACCGTGGCCCGCCATGTGAAAAGCAACGCCATCGTCTTTGCCAAGGACCGCGCCACCGCCGGGATTGGCCCGGGCCAGACCAACCGCCGCGATTCCGCCCGCAGTGCGCATTTGCGCGCGGAAGAAGCCGCCAAGACCAACGGTTGGGCGCAAAGCCGCACTGTCGGCAGCGCCATGGCATCCGAAGCGTTCCTGCCGTTTGCGGACGGGCTGGAAGCGGCGATTGCTGCCGGGGCCACCGCGGTGATCCAGCCGGGCGGGGCGATGCGGGATGATGACGTGATCGCCGCTGCCGATGCGGCCGGCATTGCCATGGTCTTCACCGGAATGCGCCACTTCCGCCACTGATACGGTGATCTTGTGCGGGCGGGCCTTGGAAGCCCGCCCCTGGCTCCTATATGAACCGCATACAGACGGCGTATTCACCGCCGCGTAACTCCTCGCGGGATAGGGCCAATGGCACAGGACAACACCGAGCAGGACATTCGCCGTCATGGGCCTTTTCAAACCCGATCTCTTTCGCGCCTTCTTTCTGGGCTTCGCCGTAACCGCCGTGGTCATGGGCATCCAGATCCTGCCGCAGTTCGCCTGATGGGCCTGCGCGGCATCCTGGCCGCCGGGGCCATGGCCCTTGCTGCATGCCAGGCCGTGCCCGCCAGTGCGGAAAGCACTTTTGCCGCGCCTGTCGCCGCGCGGGTTGCCAAGGAAGCGCCCGGCACCAAGACAGCGATCTTTGCCGGTGGCTGTTTCTGGGGCGTGGAGGCTGTCTTCAGCCACATGAAAGGCGTGACCAGCGCCGTTTCCGGATACCACGGCGGAACTGCTGCCCAGGCGAAGTATGATATGGTGTCCAGCGGCACCACCGGTCATGCGGAAGCGGTCCGGGTGACTTATGATCCCAAGATCGTGCGGTATGACCAGCTGCTGCGGGTGTTCTTTTCCGTGGTCGCAGACCCGACGCTGAAGAACCGGCAGGGCCCCGATTCGGGCCCGCAGTATCGCGCTGCCCTGGTGCCGATGGGCGCGGAACAGAACGCCGTCGCCGCCGCCTATATCGCGCAAATGAAGAAAAGCGGCGTGTGGGACCGGCCAATCGTGGTCGGGATCGAACGGGCGCAGGCATTCTATCCCGCTGAAACCTATCACCAGGACTTCGCGCAGAAGAACCCGGACCATCCTTACATCCAGCGTTGGGATGCGCCCAAGGTGGTGGCGTTCCAGCGGATGTACCCGGCGCTGTACCGCGCCAGCTTTCAGAAGGGCTGAGAAGGCACTATATCCCCGCCATGGGATTGCACGCACATCATGAACATCACGGCGAACCGCTGATCCGCGAAGCCGAACGGGTGCTGACCGCCGCTGGTGAACAGTGGACGGCCATGCGCGCCGACGTGTTCGATGCGCTGGCATCCTATGATCGCCCAGCATCCGCCTATGACATTGCTGAAAAGGTCGGCAACAACCGGGGCAAGCGGGTGGCCGCCAACAGCGTCTATCGCATTCTCGACCTGTTCGTGCGCACTAACCTCGCCAACCGGATCGAAAGCGCCAACGCCTATCTTGCCAACAGCCATCCAGGTTGCCGGCATGACTGCATTTTCCTGATTTGCGACGATTGCGGCATGGCCACCCACCTGGACGATGACCGGCTGACCGGGGCCTTGCGTGAAGCTGGCCGCGATGCCGGGTTTGCCGACGTGCGCCCGGTGGTGGAACTGCGCGGCCTGTGCAACGCCTGCGCCTGAACCGCACCGTTGCCCATGCCAGCTCAATCGACTTGCGCCGTGCGAATGTGTAAGGCCGTTTGATGACCGTAACTCCGGCGACGCCGCTGCTCGATACCGTGGATACCCCGCAGGACCTGCGCCAGCTGCCCACCGGGCAACTGCGCCAGCTGGCGGACGAACTGCGCAGCGAGATGATCAGCGCCGTCGGTACCACTGGCGGACACCTGGGTTCCGGCCTGGGCGTGGTCGAACTGACGGTGGCGCTGCATTACGTGTTCAACACCCCGGTTGACCGGCTGGTGTGGGACGTTGGCCACCAGGCTTACCCGCACAAGATCCTGACCGGGCGGCGCGACCGTATCCGCACCCTGCGCCAGCCGGGCGGCCTGTCCGGCTTCACCAAGCGCACGGAAAGCGAATTCGACCCGTTCGGCACCGCCCATTCCAGCACCTCGATTTCCGCCGGGCTGGGCTTTGCCATTGCCAACAAGCTGGCAGGCACGCCGGGCAAGGCGATTGCGGTGATCGGCGACGGCGCGATGAGCGCAGGGATGGCGTACGAGGCGATGAACAACGCCGAAGCCGCCGGCAATCGCCTGATCGTGATCCTGAACGACAACGACATGTCGATTGCCCCGCCGGTGGGCGGCCTGTCAGGCTATCTGGCGCGGCTGGTATCCTCCGGCGAATTTCTCGGCCTGCGCGAACTGGCCAAGCGGTTTGCGCGCAAGCTGCCCGCACCCTTGCACCGCGCGGCCAAGAAGACGGACGAATATGCCCGCGGCATGGCGATGGGCGGTACTCTGTTCGAAGAACTCGGCTTCTACTACGTCGGCCCGATCGACGGGCATGACCTGGACCAGCTGATCCCCGTGCTTCAAAACGTGCGCGACGCGGCGGAAGGGCCGTGCCTGATCCATGTCGTTACGCAGAAGGGCAAGGGCTACGTCCCGGCGGAAACGGCGGCCGACAAGTACCACGGCGTACAGAAATTCAACGTCGTCACCGGCGAACAGGTGAAGGCCGCGGGCGGCCCTCCGGCCTATCAGAACGTGTTCGGTGAAACGCTGGCGAAACTGGCGGACACCGACAAGACGATCTGCGCCATTACCGCCGCGATGCCCAGCGGCACCGGGGTGGACAAATTCGCCAAGGCGCACCCGGATCGAAGCTTCGACGTCGGCATTGCCGAACAGCACGCGGTGACCTTCGCCGCCGGCCTGGCCGCGCAGGGGATGCGCCCGTTCTGCGCGATCTATTCCACCTTCCTGCAGCGCGCGTTCGACCAGGTGGTGCATGACGTGTGCATCCAGAACCTTCCGGTCCGCTTTGCGATTGACCGTGCCGGGCTGGTCGGGGCGGACGGTGCTACCCATGCGGGCAGCTTTGACGTTACCTACCTCGCCACCCTGCCCAACATGGTGGTGATGGCCGCGGCGGACGAAGCGGAACTGGTCCACATGACCTATACTGCGGCCTGCCATGACACTGGCCCGATCGCCTTCCGCTATCCGCGCGGCAACGGCGTGGGCGTGCCCCTGCCGACCAACCCGGAACTGCTGGAAATCGGCAAGGGCCGCGTGGTTCGTGAAGGGACCAAGGTGGCGATCCTTTCGCTCGGCACCCGCCTGGCCGAAGCGTTGAAGGCGGCTGACGTGCTGGAAGCCAAGGGCCTGTCCACCACCGTGGCCGACCTGCGCTTCGCCAAACCGCTCGACACCGCACTGATCCGCCGCCTGATGACCACGCATGAAGTGGTGGTGACGGTGGAAGAAGGCTCCATCGGCGGCCTCGGCGCACACGTGCTGACGCTGGCGAGTGACGAAGGCCTGACTGACGGTGGCCTGAAAATCCGCACGATGCGCCTGCCTGATGTGTTCCAGGACCAGGATTCGCCGGACAAGCAATACGACGAAGCCCGCCTCAACGCGCCGCACATCGTCGAAACCGCCCTCGCCGCCCTGCGCCACAACAGCGCGGGTGTGGAAGAGGCACGGGCTTGAGTTGAGCTTTGCCGGGCTGGCTTGCACCCACGGCGTTTGTTGGTGCCTGCCTGACCGTTTGGGTTGCGATTGCCCTGCGGAATAGCCGGCAGCAGATTGCCCGGACTTTGGCACGCAGGCGCAATCCTTCGCGAGCGGAATTTGTCGAGCTGATGCGCCCCGACACCACGGAGGCAACCGCGAACTTTGTCTGGGACACCGCGGCTATCTATCTCCAGCCGCGTCTTGCGCCTCACCCGGACGATGACCTCGTTCGCGATCTGCCCATCGATGACGGGGATTGGAGCATGGACTGGCCGCGCGAATTTGCGGACCTCCATGGTTTCAGTGAAATGGACTATCCCGACTGGCCGGAAGGGGCGGCTGTAACCCTGCGCAACTACGGCAGGTGGCTGGAGGCCGGGCTAAGGGCCCCAAACGGTTAAAGCACCCACCGCCACACCCCCGCCGGAACGCCTGCCCCGTGGATGTGGGCGTAAGTGGCGAGCAGCCACAGGGCGATGGCTACCAGCCACAGGGTGCGGCCGGCCTTGGGCAGGTTCGTCCAGCGCGGCCAGAAACTGGTTTGCGCTTCCCAGCCCTTCCACGCTTCGCCCACCAGCCGTTCCTTCTTGCGGTCCTGCATCAGCGCACCGAGCAGGGCGAGGACGAGAATCGCGAAGGCTACCACCAGCGTGCGGGTGGACCACCACAGCACGATGTGGCTCAGCGCCCACAGCGCAAAGCCCCACATCATCGGGTGGCGGGTGATGGTGAACACGCCCTTGGCGCGGTCAGGTACCGTCGGTTTGCCGGTCGGGTCAGGCATCGCTGGGTTGCCGCGCAGGGATCCGAGGAACAGCACCAGTGCGGGCAGGGTCAGCACCGTGGCGACTGCCCAGCCGATTTCACCGCTGCCTGTCAGGTCAGCCGTCGGCGAGGTGCGGAAGGCGAGGATCATCCACACGAAAGTGACCAGCGCCACCAGCGAATAGAGGCCGAGGAAGCCGCGCTCCCCCACGGCTTTGACCAGCGGCGCGCGCAAGGGGTGCGACAACAGGAAATGGAACCCGACAAAGGCGGTGCTCGCCACCACCAGCGCCATCAGCGAACTGTCCATTGCGATGCCCTCCGTTGTCTTGTGCGCAGGGTATCACCGATCCGGGGCGCTTCCTACTTGCCCACCACGTCGATCAGTTCGACCTTGAACAGCAGCGTCGCCCCGCCCGGGATCGGGCCACCGCCACGGTTGCCATAGGCGAGGCTGGCCGGGGCGGCGATTTCGATGGTGTCGCCCACGCCCGCCTGCGGGATCGCCAGCGTCCAGGCGGGGATCAGCCCGCGCAGGGGGAAGGTGGCGCTCTCGCCCCGGTCGTAGCTGCTGTCGAACTTGGTCCCGTCCACCAGCGTGCCTTCGTAATGCACTTCCACCGTGTCACTGGCCGTGGGGTGCAGGCCGGTGCCATCCCCCTTGATCCGCCGCCACAGCGCGCCTCCCGGCAGGGCATACCAATCCGCCTGGGCCGAACGCTGCGCCAGTGCCAGCGTCTGGGCGTTGAACCAGGCGGTATCACGCGGATCGACCGGCGCCGCGTTGTCCTGCGCCAGAACGGCAGAGGGGATGGCCGCCAGCAAAAGGGCCGGGAGGAAGTGCAGTTTCATGTCGTGGTCCTGTCTGGGCCGTTACTCAATTGGGGCCCGCACTCAATTGGGTCGGGCGTCGGGATGAATCCCGGCAGCCTGCGGTTCGCCTGCTTCGGACTGGCCGAGAAGGTCGCCCCCCGGATCGCCTGCGACAGATGCCGGGCCATGGTCGGCATCGTTCAGGGTGTCGAGGTGCATCAGCTTCTTCACCAGCGGACTGATCACCAGTACGCCGACGCCGATGGCAACTGCGATCCAGCCGACGCTGGTCCAGATGTCGAGGAACAGGCCCTTGGCGCTTTCGCCGGCCTCGGCATTTTCCGCGCCGGTCATGGCCGAAATGCTGCCCGCCACAAAGTTGCCGCCTGCCGTGGCGAAGAACCACGAACCCATGATCAGGCCCGCCATGTGCCAGGGGGCGAGCCGGTTCATTGCCGAGAGGCCGACCGGGGACAGGCACAGCTCGCCAGTGGTGTGCAGCAGGTACAGCAGCACGATCAGCCACATCGAGGTCTGCACGTCCACGCCCGCCGCCTGCGTTCCCCAGACCAGCACCAGGAAGCCAAGGCCGACCTGGACAATGGCCAGGCCGAATTTGGCCGGGGTGCTGGGTTCAAGGCCCCTGCGGCCCAGCGCCGTCCACATCCACGCGAACAGCGGGCCCAGCAGGATGATGAAGGCGGCGTTGACCGACTGGAACCAGGTCGTCGGGACTTCCCAGCCCATGAAATGGCGGTCAACATGGCGGTCGGTAAACAGGCTGACGCCCGCACCGGCCTGTTCGAACAGACCCCAGAACACCGGCTGCAGCAACAGCAGGAAGATGATCACGAAAATGCGGTCACGTTCGTCCGGCTTCAGCCTGGTCACCGCGATCCACGCGACATAGCCAAGCAGGCCGAGGCCGGAGACCAGCAGCAGCCAGCCGACAATTGCCTGCAACTGCACCAGCGTCCAGATGATCCCGATCGAGGCCAGGCCGACGCCGTACAGCAGCCACTCCAGCTTGATGCCGCCCACGCGCTTGTTCAGCAGCGCGGGATCGGGCGCTTCGGCCCGTTCGACCAGCAGCGGGCGGCCCCAGATGAACACGATCAGGCCGAGCAGCATCCCGACCCCGGCGGCGCCGAAGCCATAGCTCCAGCCATAGGTTTCGCCCAGGAACCCGGCGATCAGCACGCCGAAGAAGCTGCCGAGGTTAATGCCCATGTAGAAGATGGTATAGGCACCGTCGCGGCGCACGTCGGTCAGCGGATACAGCTTGCCGACGATGACCGAGATGTTCCCTTTCAGGAAGCCCGAGCCGACGATGATGAAGCTGAGCGCCAGCCAGAACACGTTGATCGCCGGGTCGCTTTGCCCGCCGCCGCCTTCAAAGGCCATCAGGAAGTGGCCGAATGTCAGCACCACCGCGCCGAACAACACCGCCTTGCGTTGGCCCAGGTAACGGTCAGCCAGCCAGCCGCCCAGCACCGGGGTGATATAGACGAGACTGGTATAGGCGCCGTAGATCAGCGAAGCCTGCCCGTCCGAAAACAGCCAGTGCTTGGTCAGGTAGAAGATGAGCAGGGCGCGCATCCCGTAATAGGAAAAGCGCTCCCACATCTCGGCGAAGAACAGGACGAACAGGCCCTTGGGATGTCCAAGGATGGTACCGCGAGCGTCTCCGCTCTCCGCAAACTGGCTGGCCATGCTGTCTCGCAACCCTCGCATCTCTCCGAAGGGCGACACCCTAACGCAAGAATCATTCGTGTGAAGCGATTTTCGTTGCAGGCGAAACCGGCGGCGGGTGCGGGCCGATGGTTGCCTGCCGCGCTGTATTATGGCACTGCATCACCATGTCCGACGCCCGCCCCGTTTACCTGCGCCTGCGCGACGCAATCGCCGCGGCGATTATCGACGGGCGTTATCCGGAAGGGGAACTGCTGCCGTCTGTCCGCGCCTTTGCGGCGGATCAGGGGGCAAACCCGTTGACCGTGGCCAAGGCATACCAGCAGTTCCAGGCCGATGGCCTGATCCGCGTACAGCGCGGGGTCGGCATGTTCGTGCGCGAAGGCGCGGCGGACCAGCTGCGGCAGAGCGAGCGGGCGGCGTTCCTGGAACAGGAATGGCCGCAACTGCGGGCGAAGATGGACCGGCTGGGCATCGGCATGGCGGAACTGCTGGATCAGGCCTGAATCCGGATCGACCTGAAATCCGGATTGACTCGCAATTTGACGGGCGGTGACCGCAAAACTGATGCCAATTCGGCTCAGCTGGAATTATTTCCCGCCTGCCGATTGCGCGCCTGTCTCAAGTTTGCCAAATTGTAACCGACGGGTCGCAGCGTCGCCGCCTGGAAACAGGCGACTTTACAAGCACGAGCGGGCGCGGGGGTATGCCGGGCGCCCGGAAAGGCACGACGATGATTCGTTCGGAACTGCTGCAGGCCCTGGCCGCTGGAAACCCGGAACTTCGACCTGATGAGGTCGAGCAAGTAGTGGACATCTTCTTTGACGAAATCGGCACCCGCCTGGCCGAGGGTGGCCGGGTGGAACTGCGCGGTTTCGGCACTTTCTCCACCAGGCAGCGCGATGCCCGCACGGGGCGCAACCCGCGCACCGGCGATGCGGTGGACGTGCCGGAAAAGAAGGTCCCCTATTTCAAGCCGGGCAAGGAAATGCGTGAGCGGCTGAACGCCGACTAACCGATCCACCCATCACCGGGTGTCACGAAAAAGGGGCGCGGATCACACGATCCGCGCCCCTTTTCTTGGTGGCGATTGCCCCGGCCGAAGCC
>JBARAF010000443.1:0-2443 GCA_049791695.1 Croceibacterium sp. | reverse complement strand
GCTGGCGGCGCGGCGGTTCCTGCGCCGCCTGTTCCGGCCGCCACCCGCTTAACGCGGGTTCGCGCGGATCCAGTCTTCCACCACCGGGGCAATCCGGGTGCGCCACTTGCTGCCGTTGAAGATGCCGTAATGGCCGACTTCCTTGGCCAGGTAGTACTTCTTCTGCTCCGCCGGCAGGTGCTCGGCCAGGTCCAGGGCGGCGCGGGTCTGGCCGATGCCGGAAATGTCGTCGCGCTCACCTTCGATTGCCAGCAGCGCGGTGTCGCGGATCGCGTCGGGATCGATCGCCTTGCCGCGATGGATGAATTCGCCCTTGGGCAGGGAGTGTTTCTGGAACACTTCCTCGATCGTTTCGAGGTAGAATTCCGCCGTCATGTCGCAGACGGACAGATATTCGTCATAGAACCGCTTGGTCGCCGCGGCGCTTTCATCCTCACCGATGGTCAGGTGATTGAACATTTCATAATGGCTCATCATGTGCGTTTCCAGGTTCATCGAAATGAACCCGGCCAGCTGCATGAAGCCCGGATAGACCTTGCGCCCGCCGCCGGGGAATTTGTACGGCACGGTCGCAATCACGTTGTTCTTGAACCACGACAGGGGCCGGGCCACGGCCACGTCGTTGACGCTGGTCGGGCTGGCGCGGGTGTCCACCGGGCCGCCCATCATGGTCAGGGTGGCGGGGCGGCAGGGATCCTGTTCCTTGCCCATGATCGCAGCGGCGGCAAAGGCCGGAACGGACGGCTGGCACACCGCCAGCATATGGGTGCCTTCACCGATGAACTGGAGGAATTCGATCAGGTAATCGATGTAATCGTCGAGATCGAAGTGGCCCATTTCCAGCGGCACAAGCTTGGCATCAGCCCAATCGGTGATCCACACTTCCTGGTTCTGCACCATCCGCGCCACCGTGCCGCGGAGCAGGGTGGCATAATGCCCGCTCATCGGCGCGACGATCAGCAAGCGGGGCGCGTCTTTGGGCAAGCCTTCGCGGCGGAAACGGCGCAGGGCGCCGAACGGCTTTTCCAGCATGACCGATTCGGTCACCGCGTGGGGCGTTCCGTCCACCTCCACGCTGGTGATGCCGAAGGCGGGCTTGCCCCGTTCTTCATAGATATGAGCGAAGACTTTCAGCGCGCTGGCGATCATCGGGCCGGTGCCGAAATATCCCATCGGCAGGATCGGGTTGGACATCAGTTCAGCACCGATTTCAGCCCACTGGCTGGCGCTCGATAACAGCGATCGCTGCAATTCATAAGCTTGATAAATCACCGGGTGCGCCCCTTGCTGGCCGTGCCGCCGATTCCGGATAGGGCGGCATTTGCGACCGTGTTACCCCCATATAGGCACTATTGTGCAGTGCGGCAAAGGGGGCTGACACTGTGCGACAGTAATTCCCTTCAAAGCGCGCCTGCTTTGGGCTAGGCGCGCCGTCTATGGCCCGCGCCCCTTCCCGCCCCCAGGTGGAACCTGCCGATACCCTCGGCCCCTTGTCGATGATTTTTCGCGCCGCCGGGCGCTACCCTTCGCAGGTGGCGCTGGCGCTGGTGGCGCTGTGCGTCACGGCGGCGGCCAGCCTGGCCATTCCCGCCGGTTTTCGCCTGATTATCGATCGCGGCTTTGCCGAAGGGACCAATCCGGAAGAAATCGGCCGCTGGTTCCGGTATCTGTTCCTGATCGTGCTGGTGCTGGCAGTCGGCACCGGGGCGCGGTTCTATTTCGTCAGCATCCTGGGTGAACGGGTGGTGGCGGACATCCGCCGCGCCGTGCAGGCCAACCTGCTACGCCTGTCGCCCGGCTTCTTCGAAGAAAACAGCCCGAACGAGATTTCCACCCGCATGACGGCGGACACGGCGCAGATCGAACAGGTGGTCGGCACCACCATTTCGGTCGCCCTGCGCAATGCCCTGATGGCCGTGGGCGGGATCACCTACCTGCTGTACCTGGCCCCGCACCTGACCCTGCTGCTGGTGATCGCGGTGCCGGTGGTGCTGTTGCCGATCGTGGTGCTGGGCCGCCGGTTGCGCAACCTGTCGCGCATCAGCCAGGACCGGGTGGCCGAAATCGGCGCCAATGTGGCCGAAGTGCTGGGCGCGATGAAGATCGTCCAGGGCTTCAACCAGGAACACCGCGAACGCAGCCGGTTCCAACAGGCGGTGGAGGCAACCTTTGCCGCTGCCCGCAGCCGGATCGTGCTGCGCGCGGTGATGACTTCGGTCATCATGACCTGCGTGTTCGGCGCGATCACCGCGCTAATGTGGCGCGGGGCGCTGCAGGTGGCGGACGGGACGCTGTCGGGCGGCACCATTGCCGCTTTCGTCCTCACCGGCGTGATGGTGGCGGGCGCATTGGGTTCGCTAACCGAGGTCTATGGCGATCTGCTGCGCGGTGCGGGCGCGGCGGAACGGCTGAACGAACTGCTGCAGGAACAGCCGGGGATTGC
>JBARAF010000442.1:0-3910 GCA_049791695.1 Croceibacterium sp. | reverse complement strand
GACTATACCCGTGCGGCCCCCGGCGGCACCGGCGCGGCCAAGTGCGGCGGCAACTATGCTGCCAGCCTGGTGCCGACGGCGGAAGCTTTCGCCCGCGGGCATGACCAGGTGCTGTTCCTCGACGCGGCGGAACACCGCTGGGTGGAAGAACTGGGCGGGATGAACCTGTTTTTCGTGTTCGACGATGGCAGCATTGTCACCCCGCCGCTGTCCGGCACGATCCTGCCCGGCATCACCCGCAACAGCCTGCTGACCCTGGCACGCGAAGAAGGCCTGCAGGTGCGTGAAGAACGCTATAGCCTGGACCAGTGGCGCGCCGATGCCGCCAGCGGCAAGCTGGTTGAAACCTTCGCCTGCGGCACCGCCGCGGTGGTCACGCCGGTTGGCAAGGTTGCGGGCCATGATGGCGAATTCACCGTGGGCGGCGGCGGCCCCGGCCAGCTGACCACCCGCCTGCGCGAAAAGCTGGTCGGCATCCAGCGCGGCAGCGTGGCCGACACCCACGGCTGGGTTTCGCGGCTCGATTGATCCGGCCGGGCCGCCCGTTACAAACTGGCGGGGTTACAGGCGGTCGGGATAGATCGGGCGGATGTCCACCGGGATGCCGTCCATCGCCCGGATCGCCGCGCGCGCCGGTTCATCCAGCACGGCCCACTTGTTCAGGAAGGCCTTGGTCCCTTCGTAATCGCCGTTGGCCTGCAACATCAGTTCGTCATGCAGCAGGTCGCGCAAGGCGCTTTCCATCTTCGCTTCGTCGATGATGTAACGGCCTGATGCGGTATCGAAGCGGAACGCACCCTTGGCCTGCAAATAGCCATATTACGCTGCCGCGCCGCGCCCGTGGGCTTCTTCGATGCCAAACCGCATCGCGCGGAAGATGCCGGTAAAATAGGTCGCCCACAGCTGGCTGCGTTCGGCCTTGGGCAGTTCACCCTTGTCCATCATGAACAGGATGTTCCACACGCCCATGATGTCGGCCTTGGATTCCTCCAGCGCCGAATAAAGCTCGCGCAGTTCCGCGTTCACCGTGGTCTGGCGGCCGCCCTTGGTGATCGTGCCCGGCCCCAGGCTGTGCGACAGTTCGTGGAACAGGGTTTCCAGTTCCATGTACTTCTTGGCCACCAGCCCGGCCTGGTCGGGCCGCAGCACCAGCGTTGCCATCGGTGCCAGGATACGGTCGTACTTGGCACCCAGCACATTGGCCAGGATCACCTTCTTCGCGCCCTTGGCTTCCCGCACCCGTTCATCATTTGGCAGGTTGAAAGCGATGGTCTGCACGCCCGGCACGTTGTCACCCCCGCCGCGCACCTGGTCGGCCACTGCAATCGGGCTTTCAAAGCCGCGCTGGAAGTTCTTGTAGCGATCCTCGATCGGCAGGTTCGCTTCCATGTCACGCAGGTAATGCTTGTACTTGTCGAGCGCGGCGGACTCTTCCGGGTCCTTCAGCGTCACGAAGCTTTCGAAGGCCGTTTTGTACCCGAACAGCTTGTCAGTGTAGACTTCGTACGGCCCGATCGCGACTTCGATCGGCGTGCCGGCAAGGTCCATCCACGCCAGTTCGCTCTGGTAGTAATCGTCGTTCAGGAAGGCATCCGCCCGCAAGGCCAGGAACCGCTTCAGGCTGGCGTTGCTGGTTCGTGCCGATGCCTGCCGCAGCAGCGCCGCCGCCGGTTCCAGCCACTGCCGGTATTCGTCCGAATACGGCACGGCCACCAGCTTGTCCCCCTGCCGCTTGACCACGGTATAGGGACTGATCAGTGCCTCTTTCTGCTCCGGATGGGCGGCGATGTAGGCATTGAACTCATCTCGCGTCAGGTCCGCCGGGTAAAACCCCGCCCCTTCCGGCATGGGCGTGGTGCCCCAGAACGGGTGCAGCTCGCCCACTTCGTCCCACGGGCCAAAATTGCGGTCGAACATTTCCAGCAACAGCGGCTGGTCTGCCCGGCGGCTGCGTTCGATCGCGCTGCGCACCTGCACGTTGTCGGCACTGCGCTGGCGCAGGTAGATCTCGCTCATCAGGTCCGACGCCTTGATCAGCAGGTTGACCACCTCGCGTTCTTCCGCCGTCAGATAGGCGGTGTCCGGCTGCATCCGGATCTCGGCAATCTTCGCCTTCTGCGCGGCCAGGTCATATTCGCCGTGCGTGGCAACGGCGCTCGCCACCGGCCCAGGCGCGGCAGCCGTGGTGCAAGCGGACAGGGCCGTGGCGGCAAGCAGGCAAGCAATCGCGGGACGGATGGTCATGGGACAGTGCTTTCAATTGAAACCTTACCCCATGCCTAGCGCCGCGGAACTGAACTGTCACTGTCAGTCACCGTCAATGACAGCACTGGAACTGTCAGGCTGCGAGCGCCCTGCCGCGAACAGCCGCCAGCACCAGGTCGCTCGCCCGTTCGCCGATCATGATGCTGGTAGCATTGGTGTTGCCTTGCGTGATGGTGGGCATGATGCTGGCATCGGCCACCCACAACCCGGCCACCCCGCGCACCGCGCAATCGGGGCCGATTACCGCCATCTTATCATCCAGCGCGCCCATCTTGGCCGTGCCGACCGGGTGGTACATCGGCAGCGTCGCCGCGCCGACATAGCCGCGCAGTGCCTCGCGGCTGTCCGCGCCCGCGCCGGGGCGAATCTCGCTGGTCACCTGCCCGGCCATCGCCGGGGCGGCCATGATCCGCCGCGCCACTTCCAGCCCTTCAACCAGTTGCTGCGCATCGTCCTCCACGCCCAGCAACTGGTGTTCAATCACCGGGGCCGCATCGGGATCATTTGCGCGCAGAGTGATCTGCCCGCGCGCCGCCGGGCGCATCAGGGCGACGAAGGTGCTGACTGCCGCGTCCTTCGCCAGCGCCAAGTTGCCTTGCGGGGTCACCTCGAAAGCGAAGGCGCTGAAAGCCAGCTGGATATTCGGCGCGGGCAGGTCCGCCCGGGTCTTCACGAAAGCCTGCGCGTGGCCGATGCCGGTGGTCAGCGCGCCGCTGCGCTGGAACGCCAGCGCCAGCAGTGACTTCACCCCGGCAAACCCTTGCGCATCGTTGTTCAGCGTATGGGCATCGACCGCGTTGACCAGGTGGCAGCCGGGATGTTCCTGCAGGTTCTGCCCCACGCCCGGCAGGTCCGCCTGGACGGTGATGCCGTGATCCTGCAGGTGCTGCGCCGGGCCCACGCCTGACAGCATCAGCAGGCGCGGCGTGTTGAGCGCGCCGGCACTCAGCACCACGCCATGCTTCGCCGTCAGTGCACGCACTTCGCCGCCGCGACGGATCGTCACGCCGGTTGCCCGGCCATGTTCGATCTCGATCTTCAGCACCTGCGCTTCGGTCAGCACGTCCAGCGTCGCGGGCTTGTTGCGCAGGTATCCGTGGGCGGTGGAACAGCGCAGGCCCTTGCGCTGCGACAGCTGGATGAAATCCACGCCCTCGGCATGTTCGCCGTTCAGGTCCTTGCTGCGCGACACGCCAGCCTGCTGCGCCGCTTCGATCCAGTCGCTGGTCACCTGATAGCGTGAGCGCACTTCGGACACCGCAATCGGCCCGCCGGTGCCGCGCCACTGGTCCGCCCCGCGCTCGTTATCTTCCAGCTGCCGGAAATAGGGCAGCACGCTGGCATAGTCCCAACCGGTTGCGCCCAGCCCTGCCCAATGGTCGAAATCCCACTGGTGGCCACGGATGAACATCATGCCGTTGATCGCGCTGCTGCCGCCCAGCCGCTTGCCGCCCGGCCACACGTCCTTGCGCCCGCCGATGGAAGGATCGGGCTCCGCGCTGTAGCACCAGTCGAAATCCGGCTTGTGGACGATGCCGCTCATCAGCGCGGGGATCGCCACGCGCGGATCCTTGTGATCCTTGCCTGCTTCCACCAGCTGCACTCGCAACCCGGCTTCCGCCAGCCGCGTGGCGCAGGCGAGGCC
>JBARAF010000441.1:0-2244 GCA_049791695.1 Croceibacterium sp. | reverse complement strand
GAACAGGGACCAGCAGCACGCCTGTTCCCTTGGGGATGAAGGCGAAGGTCAAACCTGCCTCCCAGTGCTGAGCCGTGCGAACAGCCTTGGGAATGGAAATCTGAAACTTGGACGATAGGGTGGCGGTATCTGGCATTATCATACCTTTCGCTGATCGATTAACCAATCGTAAGACACCCCCATCGACAGAGCAAGCGCATTGCTGGCGACAGGGCGTTGTTTGAGCACGGCGCTCCATTCGCTCGCTCAATGTCCTTTCGCGATCCCCTGGCCGGGCCAAGACGACGATACGTCCCGTCAGCGGGCCGTTGCTGACCCCGGTTGTCGATGGCGCAACCAATGGCATCATGGCTTGCGATCCGCTTTGTTCAGATACGGCAACGAGGACACGAAGATTCGGGCATCCGCCAGCGAAGCATCTTTAGACCAGCCGGGTGGTCCACCTGGGAAGGCAGGGCGCCGCGCCATGTTAGTTCCCAAGCCGTGCGGGGTGGGCGGCCATCATCTCACGCCCCAGCATCTGCTTGAGGGTAGCCCTTCCATCGCGAAGCCCGGCGACTAGGCAAGCTTGAGGCAGGGGCGTAGGGTCAGTGCCAATGGCCTCGAAGGAGAGGACAATGGCGCAGATCAACTCGGGGATATCGCAGCGCGCTTTGGCCGCCGACAAGTCCAATGCAGCAGTTGCCGACTTCTACTTCAATTCGCGGTACAGCACGGGGACGGCGGCATGGCGGACTTTACCTTTGGCAAGCCCCACGAAATGCCCCTGCGCGGCCTGATCACTGGCTTTGACACGCGCGGCGGAACCCAAAGACAAGATATGCCTACAAGTCGAGCGAAACGGAGCCGCAGGCTTTCCTTGCGGAGCGGCATGCCTCGAACTTGGCTTGCCCTTGGAACCTGAAGAGTCGCACTGACGGCAATAGCGTAGCCATACGCAGAATTCTCGCCCTTTTAAATGGCTGCAGTCGAGAAGAATTTCGCGCATACCGCCCCTTGAAACGAGAGGAAGAGAAGGAGGAACGAGGTGACACTCTATTTGACACGGTTCAGCTACACGCCGGAAACCTGGGCTCGGCTCATCGAGAACCCTGAGGATCGCCGCGACGCCGCGCGCAAGTACATCGAGTCCGTCGGTGGGAAGCTGCACGGCTTCTGGTATGCCTTCGGTGACCACGACGGCTTTAATCTATGGGAAGCGCCAGACAACATGTCGATGGCCGCCGTCGCCATTGCGCTCGGCAGTGGGGGCGCCCTCTCGAAATGTGAGACAACTCCCCTGCTCACTGTGGAAGAGACGCTGGAGGCTCTCAGCAGGGCAAAGGCAGTTGGCTATCGACGACCAGGTGAACTAGGTCGACCACCGCTAGCGTAGTTGAACAAGGCATCCATGCGGCTTACCCGCTCGCTGCTTCGGGTGATCGGCCGCTAGGCGGATATCTGCACCTGAAGCTTGCCGTTCGGGGCGACCCTTCGCCCCTAGGAATGGCCTTTGACGCCCCACGACACAAGAGGCCATTGTCGAAGAGTGCGTCGAACTCGCAGGCCGACCCATATTGTATTGTAGCGAGGCCACGTAGTTGGGCTTCACACCAGCGTTCCGCCGTATCCGCCTTTCGTCGTGACAGATGTGGCTTCCTACGCGCAAAGGGCTAGACTAAAACACCAAGAAAAACGGACGCCCGGCTTTGCACGAACGCATCACCATACGCATGACCTCCGATATGATTGCTCGCATTGACGCCTGGATCGCGACGAATCCCAACTATGTCAGCCGCCAGGATGCCGTCCGTCGATGCGTGGATTTGATCCTCAGTAAAGACGGTGCCTCGCAAAGCCTTGTCGGGGCAACAGAGCCAGCGATCCAGGCCGTGGTTTACAAAGATGCCGCCGATTAGGCGGATGCGCTCCCTTCCGGCCTTTCTTTTTGCCAGCAAGCACAGAACGCCTCGATGAAGCGGGGGAGCTCGCCGGGCTGCGGTCGAACATTGTGCGAGAAGCAAACTATGTCCACACCTAGGCCTGGTCCCGCATCGAGCCGTAAGGAGGAGGCGCTGATCCAGGCCGAGCGGGCGGGGTCGATCAACCCTCAGCAGGTCTAAGACTTTGGCCTGTCTGGCTTAAGGTTCGCTATCGTTCGCCGCACGTGAGAAGCTGCAGTCCGCATTTGGACGCCGCCGCGCTTCAGCAAGAGCTGATGGCTCAAAGTGTATGGACTCTTCTTTTACGAAGGCGCAATTTCAC
>JBARAF010000440.1:0-3031 GCA_049791695.1 Croceibacterium sp. | reverse complement strand
GTTGAAGCCCGAGGCACAGGCCGAAAGCGCGGCCAGCGCAAGCGGAGCCAGAGCCAACTTCAGCCCGCGTACGAGCCGGGGGGCAATATTGGTGAATGCAGTCATGGGTACAAACGACTCCGAAACTTGCGCGACGCGGCAGCCATCAGCATGGCGCGCGGTGCCATGGATGAAGCGTGTCATAAAGCAGGCGGGCTGAATAGCGGTTGAATGCGGCGATAATCAAAATCGCCGCATTCCCATTGCTCATCAGTGGGTTAGCCCCGGATCAATCCCAGTGCGCGATAGGCCCCGGCCAAAGTGGGCGCGGCCATTTCGCGGGCGCGGGCAGCGCCACGGGCCAGGATTGCGTCGAGTGATTCCCGGTCGTGCATCAGGCCGGTGAAGCGTTCACTGATCGGGCGCAGGGTTTCCACCATCAGTTCGCCAAGGGCCGGCTTGAACTGGCCGAAGCCTTGGCCGCCATGGTCAGCCAGCACCTGGTCAACCGACGTGTCCGCCAGCGCGGCATAGATGGTGACGAGGTTGAGCGCCTCTGGCCGGTCCGCCAGCCCGGCCGCTTCACTGGGCAGGGGTTCGGGATCGGTCTTGGCCTTCTTGACCTTCTTCATCACCTCGTCCGGATCGTCGGACAGGTTGACGCGGCTCATGTCCGACGGGTCGGACTTGCTCATCTTGGCACTGCCATCGCGCAGGGACATGATCCGCGCCCCGGACGGCGGCATGATCGGATCGGGCAGGGTGAACAGCGGCGCGTCCTCGGCGCAGAAATCGTTGTTGAACTTCTGCGCCACGTCGCGGGCCAGTTCCAGGTGCTGCTTCTGGTCGTCACCGACCGGCACGTGGGTCGCCTGGTACAGCAGCACGTCGGCGGCCTGGAGCACGGGGTAGGTGAACAGGGCGATGCTGGCCCCTTCGCGGTTCTTGCCGCTCTTGTCCTTGAACTGGGTCATCCGGTTCAACCAGCCAATCCGGGCGGTCCCGCTCAGCAACCATTGCAGTTCGGCATGGGCGGGCACCTGGGCCTGGTTGAACAGGATCGACCGGTCAGGATCGATCCCGCAGGCGACCAGTGCCGCGGTCATTTCCAGCGTCGCGGCGCTCAGCTGCGCCGGGTCGTGCGGCATGGAAATGGCGTGCAGGTCGGCCAGGAAGAACAGGCACTGGCTGCCGTCTTCCAGCGCGTCCTGCATCCGCACCCAGTTGCGGATGGCGCCGAGATAGTTGCCAAGGTGGAGGGAGCCGGTCGGCTGGATACCGGAAACAACGCGCATGATGATGGCCTTCTTGAATTCAGGAAATGTCGGGTGCCCGGATGTGCCCCGGGCGAGCGTTCAGGAAGAGACGCTGTCCGGCCATCGCCCCCAACAATTCGGCAGGACCGCCCGGCCACGCGCGAATTGGCGCGGGCGCTTACATGCAAGAGTGGCGGCGAGCTTCATCCCTGGGCCAATAATCAGATTTCGCTTCGAGCGAAAGCCCTACTCCGACAGGTTGACCGGTTCCGGATCAGGCTTGGGGGCGGGCCTGCGCCGCTTCAGTTGCGCCAGCGTGTCGCGACCGATCGCGCCCGTGGCAAAGGCCGCGCCGAAATAGACGACCGAGCCACCCACAACCAGCACTGCCAGCGACCACACCCGGTCCACCAGATGGCCGCCGTATCGATCTGCCATCAACGGCAGCAGCAGGTACAGCGCGGCCCCCATCATCGCCGCTGCCAGCACCTGCCGGGCAATCCGGCCCAGCAGGGGGGCATGGGCCCGGTACCAGCCCCGGCGGTGGAGAATGGCGTACAGCATCAGCACGTTGAGCGTGGACGTGAAGGCAGTCGCAGCCGCCAGCCCGACTATGCCGAACCGGGGCACCACCGCGAAATTGATCCCGATGTTGATCACCAGCGCGGCCACCGCGGTCCACACCGGGGTGCGGGTATCTTCGCGGCTGAAGAAGGCGGGTTGGAACACCTTGACCAGAACGTAACTGGGCAGGCCTGCCACCAGTGCGGTCACGATTTGCGCCATCACCGCGCCGTCCGCCATCTTCATCTTGCCGCCGACGAAGAAGGCGGTGACGAAGGCCGGGGCGCAAATGGCCAGGGCGACGGCCGCGGGCAGGGTCAGCAGCAGGGCCATTTCCACCGCATTGGTCTGCAACCGCTGCGCGCCGGCGTGATCGTCATCATGGATATGGCGCGCCAGCATCGGCAGGATCGCAGTGCCCAGCGCGATGCCAATAATGCCGAGCGGCATCTGGTTCAGCCGGTCGGCATATTTCAGCAAGGTCAGCGAACCCTGCGCGAGGCTGGTGGCAAAGAACGTGTCGACGAACTGGCTGACCTGGTAAACGCCCGCGCCGAACGTGGCAGGCAGGATCAGCAGGGCCATTTTCTTCACTTCCGGCGTGAAGCGCGGGAAGGTCATCCGCAGCCGCACCCCGGCCTTGCGGGTGGCCCAGGCCATGTAGGCGAGCTGGACAACGCCCGCCGCCGCCACCGATATGGCCAGCGACCAGGCCACGGTCACATCACTGCCGCTGGTCTTTTCCAGGTACCAGCCGATGCCGATGCCGGAAATCAGCACGATGTTCAGCAGCACCGGCACGATCGCACCAGGCGCAAAGCGGGAATGGGCGTTCAGCAGGCCGGAAAGCATCGCCACCAGGCTGACCAGCATCAGGTACGGGAATGTCACCCGGCTGAGCGTGACCGCCAGTTCGAACTTGCCCGGAACTTCCTGGTATTCGCGCGCCAGCAGCCAGACGATGCCCGGCATGACCAGCATGGCCAGCGCGGAAAAGCCCAGCAGCACCCACACGAATACGGCGAGGACGTCGGTGGCGAATTTTTCCGCCGCATCATCGCCATCGGCGCGCAGGTGGCGGGTGTACATCGGCACGAAGGCGACGGAAAACGCCCCTTCGGCAAACAGCCGCCGGAAGGTGTTGGGCAGGATGAAGGCGAGCTGGAACGCGTCCGCCGCCATGCCCGCGCCCAATACCCGCGCCAGCAGGATGTCCCGCGCGAAGCCGAACA
>JBARAF010000439.1:0-6503 GCA_049791695.1 Croceibacterium sp. | reverse complement strand
CACCAGCACCGGGCCGTGGCCGCCCAGTTCCATCGTGGTGCGCAGCATGTTTTCCGTGGCCAGCTTGGCCAGGTGCTTGCCGATCACGGTCGATCCGGTGAAGCTGAGCTTGCGGATCACCGGGCTGCCCAGCAGGTGGCGGCTGACTTCATCCGGCACGCCGAACACGGCCTGGGCCACTTCTTTCGGCAGGCCGGCATCGAGCAGGCACTGCAGCACGCCCAGGGCCGAAGCCGGGGTTTCTTCCGCGGCCTTCAGGATCACCGAACAGCCGGCGGCAATCGGCGCGCCCAGCTTGCGGCCGGGGTTGCCGAGCGGGAAGTTCCACGGCGCGAAAGCGGCCACCGGGCCAACCGGTTCGTGGCGCACGGTCGAACGGAAACCATCGGGACGCACCAGTTCGCGGCCGTAAATGCGGAAGACTTCGCCGGCGTAGAAGTTGAACAGGCCGACGTTCATCATCAGCTCCATCTTCGCCTCGGGGTAGGGCTTGCCTTCCTCCATCGTGGCGATGCGGGCCATGTCGTCGGCGCGTTCCAGCATCAGACGCGCGGCGCCCTGCAACACATTGGCGCGTTCCTGCGGGGTCGACTTGCGCCAGATCTTGAAGCCGCGCTGCGCCGTTTCCAGCGCCCGGTCAAGGTCCGCCGCTTCTGCCAGCGGCAGGGCGCCGATCGTCTCGCCCGTCACCGGATTGACGACGTCGAAAGTGCGGCGGCCACCGCCGGAAACCTTCTCGCCATCGATGATCATGTGGAGGGCGGGGTATTGCGTCATCGAGTCTCTCCCATGCGCCCACCGAAACGGCCCGGCTCGCGCTTTCACGCACCGTTGGGCAAGGAGATTGACAGTGTCAACGGGGCTGACGCACCCCGATCAAAGACCCGCCGCTTCCAGCCGCTCCACTTCTTCGCGGTACGGGCGGATGCCGCGCCACATGAAGAAGGTGGCCACCGGCAGGAACACCCCGGCGGTGATCAGGATCGCCTGCCAGATGTCCTGTTCATCACCGACGATGAAAGTGGACACCCCGCCGATTACCATCGGCCCCAGCGCACCGAAGAAGGTGAACATGAACAGGTACAGCGCTGTCACCTGTCCGCGCATTTCGTTGGGCACGATGCGCTGGATTGCCGCATTCTGCGCGGGGGCGCCGGCCAGGCCGAAGAAGCTGCCTGCTGCCATGCATGCCATCGCCAGTTCGCCGGTCGGCATCAGCGGCATGGCGATGGTGACCACCATGGTGCAGGTGAAGATGATCGCGGTGGCGCGGATATTGGCGTCCTTGTACCGCTTGCCCAGCCACGACACGAAGATCCCGCCCAGGGTGATCCCGGCCAGCATCGCCACCAGCATCATCGAACCCAGCACGCCGCCGATCTGCGCCTCGCTCATACCGTAAGTGCGGGCCAGGAAGGGGGTGCGGAATTGCGGCAGGCCCTGGCTTTCCAGCGCCGACATCGCCAGCGCCAGGAACAGCGGACCGAACACATATTTGCGCTGCCAGATTGCCACGGCGGCATCGAAACCCATGAACGCCGCCAGCTTGCGCCCGAACGGGGCATCGCTGGCCACCAGTTCCCTCTTTTCGGCCGGGCCGCGGCGGGGCGGTTCCTTGACCAGCAGGAACAACAGGCCCGCCAGCAGGCCCGGTGCGCCCACCATCAGCAGCACCAGCTGCCAGCTGTAGATTTCCAGCCCCAGTACGCCGACGGTTTCGCCAAACTGTTCGGTCCAGCGGATCAGCTGCCCGCCCAGGATATTGCCCAGCGAACTGCCGAGGATGTAGCCGAGCTGCAACAGCGCGAAAGCCAGCGGGATGCGCGCCGGGCGGAAATAGTCTGCCAGCATCGAATAGGAACCCGGACCATTGGCCGATGAACTCGCGCCCACGAACAGGCGGGTGCTGACCAGTTGCCACAGGTTCTGCGCCAGGCCGCCCAGCGCCATGATCGTGCCCAGGGCGGCGATCCCGGCCGAAAGGACGTATTTGCGCGGATAGATGTCCACCAGGCGGGCCAGCGGGATGCCGACGATGACATAAGCGACCACGGTGACCGGCCCCAGCAGGACGCCCAGCACGAAGTCCGAAATGCCGAAGCTGGTCTTCATCTTTTCCGCCAGCAGGCCGAACGCCGTCTGGTCGAGGAAGGTGACGAAGGTGGCGCAGACGATGGCGAACAGGGCGAAAAACCCTGCCCGCTCGCTGGGCCAGGGCAGGGTGGACGCCGCATCTTGCGCCGCGCCGGATTGGCTCGTCAGATCCTGGGCACTGGGCGCAATGGCCATTTGGTCAACCCCTCCAGCGGGCGGCCCCTGCAAATGGCCTGCCTGCACAATTACTGCTTGCCCGCATTTCTAGGTCGTGAATAGACAATGGCGAAGCGGGAAAATTGTCACATTCCGTCGCAGTGCAGGCATTGTCCTGCATCAATGCGGAATGGCACGGGCCCGCCACGTTGCAATAATTGCGTCCCGCCCTGCGGGACCACGGGAGAGACCATGACCAGCCGCCAGACCTATGACGCCCAATATGCCAAGGACCGCGCCGAGATCGAAGACCTGATGGCGCGATACCTTTTCGCCATGGATTACAACGATTTCGATACCTACGCCGAAACCTTCACCGAAGATGGCACGCTGGAATATGCGCGCGGCGCGGTGACCGGGCGGGATAACATCCGCGCCTCGGCCAAAGGCTTCAAGGAAGCGATTGCCGGGATTTACTGCGATGTGGACGGCAACCCCGCCCAGTTGCGCCACGTGCTGTGCCAGTCGGTCATCCGGGTGGAAGGGGACAAGGCCTGGCATACCGGTTTCTGGTTCGAAACCGCCAACGATGGCCCGCGGCATGAATCCGGCCGCCTGACCCCGACCCTGGGCACCTTCGGCATCTACAAGGACGAGTTGGTGCGCGTGGATGGCGAATGGAAGTTCGCATATCGCAACATTCTCAACGAGTTCCTGCCCGGCCGCGAGTCCGGCTCGGTCAATCCGGTGCTGGCGATGGATGCCACGGCCGCGGCTGAATAATCAGGGACCGGCACATGAAAGACTTCGCGGGCCGCACGGCCTTTGTCACCGGCGGGGCCAATGGCGTTGGCCTCGGCATTGCTCGTAACCTGCTGAATGAAGGGGTGAAAGTTGTCATCGCCGACATCCGGCAGGACGCGATCGACCGGGCCCTGGCCATGCTCGACAACCGCGAAGTCATGGGTGTGCAGCTGAACGTGATGGACCGGGCCGGCTTCGCCGCTGCCGCCGACAAGGCGGAAGCCGAATTCGGCCCGGTCAGCCTGCTGTTCAACAATGCCGGGATCAACCTGTTCCAGACCATCGAGGACAGTTCCTACGATGATTGGGACTGGGTGCTGGGCGTCAATCTTGGCGGCGTTATCAATGGGGTACAGACGTTCGCCCCGCGGATGAAGGCGCGCGCGCTGGCGGGCGAGGTGGCCGGCGGGCACATCACCAACACCGCCAGCATGGCCAGCTTCATCGCCGGGGGTGCGCCGGGGATTTACAACACCGCCAAGTTCGCGGTGCGCGGCCTCAGCTATTCGTTGCGCCATTCGATGTGTGAATACGGCATCGGCGTGTCAGTGGTGCATCCCGGACTGGTGAAGAGCCAGATCTTCGCCAGCGACGATGTCCGCCCGGACAACCTGAAAGGGGCGATGAAGCCGGTCGATGAAGCGGCGGTCAAGCGTCTGGAAGGATTGCACGAATTCGGGATGGAGCCTGACGTGATCGGCGCCCGCATCCTCGATGGCATCCGCGAAAACCGCGCCAACATCTTTACACACCCCGATCACAAACAGGAGATCGTCGAAATCTTTGACGAGATCGTCAGCGACTATCGGGACTATCCGGAAGACGCCGGTTTCCAGCAGCGCGTCGCGTTCGAAAAGATGCGCGCCGATGGCTTTGCGGCGACCCGGCGCAAGGCGGATTCGGTCGGCTGATCGGGAACACTTCGTTCGCAGTGGGAGTAGACGCGCGGAAATCCTTGCGCCAATACGGAAAGTCCCATGTGGCAAGTTCTGCAATTCCCTCTCTGTCCGTTCAGCCGCAAGGTGCGCCTGGTGCTGAGCGAAAAAGGCGTGCCGCATGAACTGCGGCGCCAAAACCCGTGGGAAGCGAGCGACGCCTTCTTTGCGCTCAATCCCGCCGGCCGCACGCCGGTGCTGCACGATGCGGAACGCGGCATCACCCTGGCGGACAGCCAGGCGATCTGCGAATTTCTGGAAGAGACGGTTGACCGCAGCCAGCTGATCCTCGGCACCGCAGTGGGCCGCGCCGAAATCCGCCGCCTGACCGCGCTGTTCGACGAAGGCTTCCACGGCGATGTGACTGGGCCGCTGATGCACGAGAAAATGAAGAAGCGCGTCGTGCTGCGCCAATCGCCCGACAGCGGCGTGTTGCGCCAGGCGATGCGGCTGGCGCACGAACACCTCGATTACATCGACTGGCTGGTGGACAACCGCCGCTGGCTCGCCGGCGCGCAACTCAGCCTGGCCGATTTCGCCGCCGCCGCGCAGATTTCGGTGGCGGAATACCTCGGCGGGATCGACTGGCAAGGCCACGACAACGCCCGCGGCTGGTACCGCGTGATGAAAAGCCGCCCCAGCTTCCGCCCGCTGCTGACGGAAAAAATGGAAGGCATCCCGCCGCCCGCGCACTACGCGGATGTGAACGCCTGAGTTTGGGGGCTGGCGAAGGAGCAGGGCCGCAGGCCGCTCAAGGGTTCACACGAAGACACGAAGATGCCGCGCCATCCGGTGCCGCCGTGCAGGTATCATCCGCGAATGAGCTTTGGCTGACAAGGTTGCGCGGCCAGTACCGCAAGCGCCTTGCTCTTCGTGTCTTCGTGTGAACCCTTCAGCCTCTAGCCCATGCACTTCCCCGCCGGTTCTGACCTTGCTCCACCGGCTTTACAGCGAACCAACCCCCTCCCCGTAGGCGCGGCGGCACCCTATATGGCTGCTCGAAGGAGATGCCAGATGTCCGACAAGTTGCAGCTGACAGATGAAGAATGGCAGGAACGCCTGACCCCGGAACAGTACCGGATCCTGCGCCAGAAGGGCACCGAACGGGCCTTCACCGGGCAGTACGAGAAGAACAAGCAATCCGGTGAATATGTCTGTGCCGCCTGCGGCCAGCCGCTGTTCGAAAGCGATGCGAAGTACGACAGCGGCTCCGGCTGGCCCAGCTTCACCCGGCCGAGCGAACCGGCAGCGGTGGAGGAGTATCGCGATATGGCGCACGGCATGGTGCGGACCGAAGTGGTCTGTTCGCGCTGCGAGGGGCACCTGGGGCACGTTTTCCCCGATGGACCGGGGCCGGAAGGCCTGCGGTACTGCATCAACAGCGCATCGCTGGAATTTCGGCCGGACGAAAACTGAGCGCAAACCGCCGCATGCACGCCTTTGGGCGTTAACGCGGCGTTCCGAATACACTATGCATGGCCCGGCACCAGGCGCAGCCGCGCCGGTGGGAGGGTTTTGCAAGGCACATGGCGCAGCAGCGGGGAACGCGTTCTGCCAATCGACAAGGGTCGACGAGGCGGGGGTCGGCGCAGCAGGCAAAGCAACCTTCCCGGCTGTGGCGCTGGGGGCGGCGGTTGTTCATCTGGGGCGTGGCCCTGGGCCTGCTGGGCGCGCTGGCGCTGGGCACGGCGGTGTGGTTCGCATCGCGCAACATCCCCGCCTATTCCACGCTGATGAGCAGCCAGAACGCGCAGACCATCGTGGTCCGCGCGCGGGACGGGTCGGAAATCGTTACCCTGGGGCCGAGTTACGGCCAGTGGCTGCATTCGGATGAAATTCCGCAGGTAATGAAGGACGCAATGGTTTCGGTGGAAGACCGCCGGTATTATTCGCACTTCGGGATTGATCCGCTGGGGCTGGCGCGGGCGCTGTGGGTTTCGTGGCGGGATGAAAATTCGGTCCGCGCCACTTCCACCATCACCCAGCAGCTGGCGCGCAACGTGTTCCTCAATTCCAGCCGCACGATGGACCGCAAGCTGCGCGAAGCGGTGCTGGCGATGGCGCTGGAATGGAAGTTTTCCAAGGAGCAGATCCTGGAGCTGTACCTGAACAAGGTCTATTTCGGCGGCGGCGCCTATGGCATCGATTCCGCCAGCCGGAAGTTCTTCAGCCATTCCGCCCGCAACCTGTCCACGGCAGAGGCGGCGATCATTGCCGGGCTGGTCAAGGCACCCAGCCGCTATTCCCCCACCGCCGATGCCCAGGCCGCGGTGGACCGCGCCAACGTGGTGCTGGACCAGATGCGCAAATATGGCGCGATCGGCGCGGCGGAAGCCGATGCGGTCGATGTTTCCGCCGTGAAGCTGCAAGTAGACAAATCGCAGAACTCCGCACGCTATTTCACCGATTGGGCGCTGCCGCAGCTGGACCTGCTGCTGGATTACGACAGCTTTGAACCGATCGAGGTGTGGACTACGCTGGACCCGGGGATGCAGCGCGCCGCCGCGGTTGCGC
>JBARAF010000438.1:0-3623 GCA_049791695.1 Croceibacterium sp. | reverse complement strand
GCACCTTGAAGGACATCGCCGCCGAAGCGCTGGCGATATCCCGCGCAGGGCTGGTTGCACGGGGCCGGCTGAATTCCAGCGGCGACAGCGAAGCCGGCTTCCTCGCTCCGCTGGAAGAAGTGGTGGCGACGGGCAAGTCGCCTGCGCAGGTCCTGCTCGACAAGTTCCACGGCGAATGGAACGGGGACATTTCAAGGGTCTACGAAGAAAGCTTCTGACATGATCGCAGTCATCGGTACCTTCCGCCTGCCGCTCGACCGTCAGGACGAAGCTGCGCCGGCGATGCGCGTGGTGGTCGAAGCGACGCTGCGGGAAGCGGGTTGCCGCGCCTATTCCTATGCCCGCGACGTCGTCGACCCTGAGGTGTTCCGGGTGACCGAAATGTGGGACAACCGCGCATCCCTCGCCGCCCACTTTGCCGCGCCGCACATGGTCCTCTGGGTGGAACAGCGTCAGGCCATGGGCTTCCACGACCGGCAGATCCACCTCCACGAAATCGGCGAAGGAGAGCCGGTCTAAGGCTGGCTCTCGGCCCGCGCGGCCCCGGGCAAATCGCCGGCTTGCTCCTGCTGTGACCTCAAGGTAAGTTGAGGTCTGCATTTGGAGAGGTGCGTGGAGGATTACCGCTACATCACCATCGGGCAAATGGCGGCGCGCAGCGGCGTGGCCGTTTCGGCGCTGCGGTTCTACGAGGAAAAGGGCCTGCTGGAGGCGCAGCGGACCAATGGCAACCAGCGCCGCTTCCTGAAAAGCGACCTGCGCCGGGTCGGCTTCATCCTCATCGCCCAGCGGCTCGGCCTGGCCCTGGCCGAAATCGAGGACCAGCTTTCCAAGTTGCCCAACGGTCGCCCGCCGACGATCAACGACTGGCAGCAGTTGAGCCGCCGGATGCGCGCGGAGATCGACGAACGGATCAACCTGCTGACCCGCACGCGCAACCAGCTGGATCAATGCATCGGTTGTGGTTGCCTTTCGCTGCAGAAGTGCCAGCTGTACAACAAGGACGATCGGCTGGGCGCCAAGGGTGCCGGGCCGCGGGCCGTGCTGGATTAAGGAACACCGTGATGACAGGGCTGAAGCGCAAGCAATACGAAGCCCTGCTGGAACCGCTGCAGCGCGAACTGGTGCAGCTGGCGCGCTGGGTTGCCCACACCGGCGCGCGCGTTGTGGTGGTGGTGGAAGGGCGCGACAGCGCGGGCAAGGGCGGGGTCATTTCCGCCATCCGCCAGCACCTGAACCCGCGCCAGGTGCGCGTGGTCGCCCTGGCCAAGCCGACCGAGCGGGAGGCGGGCGAATGGTATTTCCAGCGCTATGTCCCGCACTTGCCCACCGCTGGCGAGATCGTGCTGTTCGACCGCAGCTGGTACAACCGGGCGGGGGTGGAAAAGGTCATGGGCTATGCCACTGACGCCCAGGTGAAGGCCTTCCTGAAAGCCACGCCGGTGTTTGAGAAGCTGCTGACGGACGATGGCGTGCTGCTGTTCAAGTACTGGCTCACCTGCGACCAGGAAAAGCAGGAGGAACGCTTCGCCGAACGGCGCGATGATGTGCTGAAGGGGTGGAAGCTGTCCCCGATCGACGTCAAGGCACGCGAATTGTACGACGCCTATACCGCCGCGCGCGAGGCGATGCTGAAAGCCACCCACACCGCCCACGCGCCGTGGACGCTGGTTGATTTCAACCACCAGAAGACCGGCCGCCTGACCCTGATCCGCGACTTGCTGGACCGTGTGCCCGACACGCATGTGGCCGAAGAACCGGTGGACCTGCCGCCGCTGGCAGGCGAACCGAGCAAGGAGAAGTTCGGCGTGGTCAAGCCGCTGGAGGACTGGGAGGGCTAACTCCTCCCACATCTCCCCAACCACTCAGCTTTCGTGTGCCGCAATCACCTCGGCAATGTGGTCGGTGGAGGCGTGGGTCAGCTCCTTGTCGATCTCACCTGCCAGGCCGGCCGAAGTTGCCCGGCCGTAGTGCTGGCGCAGTTCACCCAAGGTACGGGGTGCCGCAATCACGACTATGCCCGCATCGGTCTGGCCTGCGGCGTGGGCTTCTATCACCGTGGCGGCGTGCCGAGCGAAGTCCGCTTCGGCCTTGTCGTGCCAATCGGTATCGCCATAGCTGCTGCGGGCCGCGCCCATGCTCGAATGGACCCGGCCCGGTGCATCCGAACCCAGATCACGGGTAGGGCCGTTCCCGGTCTCCTCGTGCTCCACTGTCGTCAGGACCGGGAACTTGCTGTCCCCTTCGTTCCGGAAGATGAGCAGCTTTTCGCCATCAACCACCGCGACGATTGTGCCATTGTCGATTTTCATGGTGCGAGTCCTTTCCAGCGCAATGCAGGATGGCAGGAGGATGGGCTTACACCTTGATAGCGGTCAACTTGCTTCGCCAGGCGAGGGGAGAGCCGTTCGGTGCCCCAGCCCGCTTGTCACTCCGCCGCGAGCAGTTGTTCCGCGCCGCCGAGGTCTACGCTGACCAGGCGCGATACGCCGCGTTCCACCATCGTCACGCCGAACAGGCGGTGCATCCGGCTCATGGTCACGGCGTTGTGGGTGACGATCAGGTAACGGGTATCCGTTTCGCGGGTCATTGCTTCCAGCAGGTCGCAGAAGCGGTCGATGTTGGCATCGTCCAGCGGGGCGTCGACTTCGTCCAGCACGCAGATCGGGGCGGGGTTGGTCAGGAACAGGGCGAATATCAGCGCCACGGCGGTCAGCGCCTGTTCCCCGCCTGACAACAAGGTGAGCGATTGCAAACGCTTGCCGGGCGGTTGTGCGAAGATTTCGAGGCCGGCTTCCAGCGGATCGTCGGAATCGACCAGCGCCAGATGCGCCGCGCCGCCTTCGAACAGTCGGGAGAACAGGCGCTGGAAATGCTCGTTCACTTCTTCGAACGCGGTGCGTAGCCGTTCGCGGCCTTCGCGGTTGAGGCTGCCGATTGAACCGCGCAGACGGGCCACGGCTTCGTGCAGTTCGGCCTGTTCGGCGGCGCTTGATCCGTGCTGTTCCTCGATCCGGGCCAGTTCTTCCGCCGCCACGAGATTGACCGGGCCGATCCGTTCGCGGTCGCCCGTCAGCCGTTCCAGCGTGGCGCCTTCCTGCCCGGCGTCGGCAATGGCCGCAGGATCGAAAGTGAAGCGGTTGGCCAGCAGCGGCGGCGGGCACTGGAAGCGTTCACCGGAAATGCGGGCCATTTCTTCGCGGCGGCTGTCCTCGTTTTCTGCCCGCGCAGCAGCGAGGGCACGGCCTTCGCGGGCGGTGGCAAGTGCCTCGGTCGCCTCGGCCAGCGTGGCATCGGCAGTGCGCGCCTGTTCGGCGACGGTGGCGAGCGCCAGTTCCGCCTGCGTCAGTTCCCCGGCAAGGCGCTGGCGGATGGCTTCGCCGCCTTCGATCTCGCGGATCAGGGCGGCCGGCTTGGCGGCGATCACGGCGCGTTCTTCGGCGATTTCGTCAAACCGGGTGGCCATGTCCGACAGGCGCTTGGCGGCGTCCCCGGCGCGGGCTTGCCAACCCTTGATGTCGGCGCGCTGGGTGCCGACCCGTTCGCGGGCCACGGCCAGGGCCTGGTCATGCGCGGCCAGGGCGGCAGCCGCGCCCTGCATCGCGGTGCGGGCGGTTTCGTGG
>JBARAF010000437.1:0-2510 GCA_049791695.1 Croceibacterium sp. | reverse complement strand
GGCTTGCCGCCGCGCTGGCCCTCGCGATCCGCGAACACGCGGTGCCATTCGTGCTGCTGCTAGGCGCGCTGGCGCTGTGGCGGCGCGACTGGCGCGAAGCGGCGGCATGGGCCGCGCTAACCCTGCTGTTTGCCGCCGGGATGGCCTGGCACCTGGCCGAAGTTTCGCAGCACCTGTTGCCAACCGATCACCCGTCCCCTTCCTGGCTGGCCCTGCGCGGGCTGGCGGGGTGGACGGGCAATGTCGTTGCATCGAGCAGCCTGTACCTGTTGCCCGGCTGGCTGGCTGGCCGCGCCGCTGGCCTTGTTGCCACTGCTGGGCTGGGCCTGGTGGAAAAGCCAACTCGGCCTGACTGCGACCCTGTTTCAGGCCGGGTACGGCGTGCTGTTCATGATCGCCGGGCGGGATAACAATTTCTACTGGGCGCTGGTTACTGTGCCGACCTGGTTTGTCGGGCTGGTGTTCGTACCGCAGGCTCTGGCCGGGTTGTGGCACGCCGCACGGTTGAAAGCATGAACGTGGGCGGGCACAGCGGGCAAATGGGGATTTTCACTGATCCTGTCGGGCGCTTTGTCGCGCTGGGGCGCCCGCTGCGGGCCTTGCCGCGCTGGGCCGCGGCGCTGGCGCTGCTGCTGACCATCGCTTCACTGGCATGGAGCGCCCTGGCGGTGAGCGATTTCCTCTCCGCACAGGAAACGCGCCGTGCCGCCGTGGTGCAGGACGGTTTCGACGATGTAGTGCTGTATTCCCGCATCAATGCGCGGGTGCGGCAGGGTGAAAGCTATTATTCCGCCGCGCTGAGCGAACAACGCCAGCATGATTACCCGACGGTGCCGTTCGTCACCGTCCGCACCCCGGTGATGGCCTATGGCGACGTGCTGTGGGGTGCGACGGGTTGGCGGGTGATCGCGGTGCTGTTGTTGCTGGCCAATGTCTTCGCCTGGTTGGGCGCGCTGGACGGGACCAGCCGGGCAGAACGGGCAGGCGCGGTGCTGTTGCTGTTCGCCAGCGGCGCGGGCGCTTTTTATGAACACGTCGGACTGCTGCATGACCTGATGTGCGGGCTTTGCCTGTCACTGGCGCTCGGCCTGTACCGGCGGCACCTGTGGCTGCCCGCATTGCTGGCGGCCACCGCAGGCCTTGCGATCCGCGAATTGGCGCTGCCGTTCCTGTTGCTGTGGGGAGTGGTCGCCTGGTTCGAAGGGCGCTGGCGGCAGTCGCTGACAATCGGCATCGTCTTGCTGGTTTTCGCAGTCGGCATGGGCCTGCACTACCTGGGCGTTGCCGGAGCGCGGCTGCCGGGGGATCCGCCTTCACCCGGCTGGGCCGGGATGCCGGGCCCGGTCATGCCGCTTGCCTCCATCACCGAACTGACGCCGCTGCTGGTGCTGCCGCCCGCCTGGGCCGGGCCGCTGGCGCTGCTGCCCTTGTTCGGCTGGGCCGGGCTGGGCGGTCGGCTGGGGTTGTTTTCCACGCTGTGGTTCATCGGCTTTGGCCTGTTCGTGGCGCTGTTTGCCCGTCCGGCCAACTTCTATTGGGTGTTCCTGATGCTGCCTGCTTACATGGCCGGGCTGGCGCTGGCTCCGCACGCGCTGTGGGATCTGGTGCGGTCCATATGGCCACCGGCAAAGGCCGGACTGGTCACACCGGCACAGCTTGGCTAGTCTCGGTGGCCTGTACGTGATCGGGAGCTTAGGCCGCACAATGCCGCAACCGCGTATCCTGCTGGTCGTGGGTGGAGGGATCGCCGCCTACAAGGCTTGCGAACTCGTGCGCCTGATCAAGAAGGGCGGCGGCGATGTCACTTGCGTACTGACGCAAGGGGGATCGCAGTTCGTCACCGCGATGAGCCTGGCCGCCTTGTCGGGCAACCCGGTCCACACGACGCTGTGGGACCTGAAGAACGAAGCTGAGATCGGCCATATCCAGCTGAGCCGCCAGGCGGACCTGGTGGTGGTATGCCCGGCGACGGCGGACCTGCTGGCCAAGATGGCGGCCGGGATCTGTGACGATCTGGCCACCACGCTGATCCTGGCCACTGACAAGCCGGTGCTGGCCGTTCCGGCCATGAACGTGCGGATGTGGCAACACGCTGCGACCCGCCGCAACATTGACTGGCTGCGCCAAGCGGGCGTCCACGTGCTGGAACCGGACGAAGGACCGATGGCCTGCGGGGAATTCGGCCCTGGCCGCCTGCCCGAACCCGAAAGCGTCTGGCTGGAAATCGCCGACCTGCTCCACCTCGATCCGGGCGACGCCGGGCGGGCGGAAATCACCGGTTACCTCGAAGCACTGGAACCGGAAGACGAACCCGAAGCGGAAGAGCCGGCCTCTGCCCCGGCCCGGCCGGGCGGTCTGGCGGGCCTGTTTGCCAGCATCATCCCGCGCAGCACCCCGCGCCGGATCGAGCTGGACGAAGTGGCGTTTGACGATCAGGCTTTTGCGCCCCAGGAAATTGGCCCGGAAGCGCTTCCCGTACCGGAAAACGAGACCGCGCCGGCGCTTGGGCC
>JBARAF010000436.1:0-8816 GCA_049791695.1 Croceibacterium sp. | reverse complement strand
GGTGGTGGCAGGTCTGCTTCGAGCAAGGCGACATCGCCGTGCAGGCGGACCAGTTCCCGCAGTCCGTCATGGCTTTCGGGTGAATTGTCGGCTGCGGCGGCAAACACACCGAACGCTGGCGCGTAGCGCCGCGCCCCGCCGGAACCTATCGCAAACGCTGCGTGCCGCCCACACAGAGCGGACCAGACGGGATTATCGAGGGGGTGAGGGGACATCATGCAATCCCTTAGCCGGCCTGCGGCTTAGGTCGCCAGCCAAAACGCCTATAATTGCTCTGTCTCCCGACTAGGTTGCCGGCCGCCGCCGACGCGGGTGTCTTTCCTACCCCCACCCAATCGTGCATCAGATGCCCATCCCGCGGGATCGGGTTGATGAAGACGAAGGGCGAACATGAGAGGTCACACTTCCGCCGCCGATAGCCCGCCGGACAGGTGCAGGACTTGGGCGTTTTTGCAGCGTGTTACCGGTCGATCCAGCCATTGTGGCAGAGGCGACATGCGCGCCACTTTGCGGGCATTCTGCGTCCACCCCATGCTGTGCCTGATGGCGCTGTTGGCCGTTCCGGCGCAGGCGCAGGATCAGCCACCGGTAGCCGCCCGCGCGGACGATGTGGTCGCAGTGCTCGATCAACAGCGCCCTGCATCAGAGGTCTTCACGGCGTCGTTTCTGACCGCCGTGCCGGAAGCCCAGTTGCGGGCGCTGGCGGCGGACATGAAGGGGCAATTCGGGCAACTGTTGCGCGTTGAATCGGTCAGGCCCGGCACCGTGCCCGGCAGCGCCGAAGTGGCATTCCGGTTCGAGCGGGCGATCGGGCGCGGGGTGATGCAGGTGGAGCCTGTCCCGCCGTTCCGCGTCACCGGCTTGCGGATCAATTCCTTTGACGTGCTGGATGACAGCGCAGCGAGGATTGCCGCCGATCTGGCCGCCCTGCCCGGACAGACCGGCGTCCTGTTGCAACGGCTGGGGACGGCCCAACCGCTGTTCGCGCATCAGGCAGACCAGCCGTTCGCGATCGGCTCCGCGATGAAGCTCTATGTCCTGTCAGCCCTGGCGCAGGAGGTGCAGGCCGGGCGACGCAGCTGGGCTGATGTGGTTCCGCTCGGCCCGCCCTCGCTGTCCAGCGGGCAGATGCACGATTGGCCGGCGCGATCCCCGGTGACCCTGCACACGCTGGCGACCATGATGATCTCCATCAGCGACAATACGGCCACCGACGCCCTGATCACGCTGCTGGGGCACGAGGCAGTGGAGGCCGAAATGCGCGCCAGCGGCCATGCGCGTCCGGAACTCAACACCCCGTTCCTGACCACGCGGCAATCGTTCCTGCTGAAAGGTGGCGATACCGGCACGCTGTACACTTATGCCCATGCGGGCGAGATGGACCGCAAGGATATCCTGGCCGACCTGGCCGGGGCGGAACTGGACCGGGAGCGGGTCATGGCCGCCTTCGCCGCGGGGCCGCGGGCGATTGACGTGGAATGGTTTGCGAGCGGGCAGGACATCGCGCGCATCTTCCAGCGTATCCGTGCCCTGCCCGACCGGACGGCGATGGATGTGCTGGCGATCAATCCTTCGCTGGGTGATGCGGCGCGCAACTGGGTCTATGCCGGGTACAAGGGCGGGTCCGAACCTGGCGTGCTCAACCTCAGCTGGCTGCTGCAGGACAAGGCGGGCGACTGGTACGTGCTGGCGATGAGCTGGAACAACCCGCAGGCGGCGGTTGACCAGCAACAGTTCGCCCTGATCGCGCAACGGGTGCTGGCACTGGCTCACCGCCCGTGACAGCCGCGGCACCGCACACCCGCTTTGCCCGCATTCGTGCCCGGCTGGAAGCTTACGAACCGCCTGCCGGCTGGTGGAGCTGGGTCTACGAATTCGCGCTGTTCGGGTTCAAGCAAGGATGGGCCTGCCTGTTCGGCGGCCTGATGCTGGCGCTGCTGCTGGCCACGCACCTGTGGTACCCGGCAGGGGCGCCGCTGGCGCGGTATGACTTCCTGACCCTGGCCGCACTGGCGATCCAGCTGACGATGCTGGGCCTGCGGCTGGAAACGTGGGAGGAAGCAAAGGTCATCCTCGCCTTCCATGTGGTCGGCACGGTGATGGAGCTGTTCAAGACCAGCGCCGGATCGTGGATTTACCCGGAACCGTCCCTGCTGCGGATTGCCGGTGTGCCACTGTTTTCCGGTTTCATGTACGCGGCTGTCGGCAGTTACATCGCCCGCGTCTGGCGGATCTTCGATTTCCGTTACAGCGCCTATCCCCGATGCTGGTGGACCTGGCTGCTGGGCGTGGCGATCTACGTCAATTTCTTTGCCCACCACTGGCTGCCGGATGTCCGGCTGGCGCTGTTCGCCGTGCTGGGCATGCTGTTCTGGCGCACGCGCATCTGGTTCACCGTCTGGCGCAGGCCGCGGTGGATGCCGTTGTTATTGGGGTGGTTGCTGGTGGCGCTGTTCATCTGGCTGGCGGAGAACCTTGGCACTTTCGCCCGCGCCTGGACCTATCCGGACCAGCAGGATGGCTGGTCGATGGTCTCGCCCACCAAATTGGGGGCCTGGTACCTGCTGATGTACATCAGCTTCGTACTGGTGGCCGCGCTGCATCGCCCGCGGCCACCAGACGAACTGTGAAGCTTATTCGTAAATGCGCCAGGATTCCTGGGTGCACACGTTGAAGCCGTTGCGGACGGTTTCGGTATCGTCCGAGAATTCGGCCTTCAGGTCGAACGAGCAATAGCAGGTGCCATCGTCAAAATTGACGGTGACCTTGCCGCCCGGCGGAATGGTCCGGTCGCCCAGCACGTCTTCCTGCCAATCATCTTCGCCCACATTGGAGCCATAAAGGCGGGTGATGGTGAACGTGGTGTCATTGATGACAGTAACGCGGCGGTCCTTGCCATCGTTGCACTTGGCCTGTGCCGGGCCAACAATCGCAATGGCTGCCGCAATGGAGCCGAGGATTGCCACTCGCTTGAAACTGATCATTGGAAAACCCCCTCTAATCCCGCAAAACCGTAGCGGATCGCTTGGTCATGTTATGCTCCCGTGCCGCACCGGGAACAAGCATGGTATCATGAAAAACCCTGTCATCCGGCCCGGTCCGCAGGCCGGATGACGGCATTTGTCACACCTTTGGCGGTCCCAGCCGTTCACGCGGTACGCTGGCGAACATCGACTGCACCGCCGGGCGATCATTGATCTGGCGAATCCAACGAACCAGGTGCGGAGTATCGGCTTCATTGACCAGTTCGGCGAAGCCCACCTCCATGCCGTTGGCTATGGCGAAGTTGCAGATGTCGGCCAGGGTGAACATTCCGCCGGCCAGCCATTCGTTGTCGGCCAGCTGGTCATCCAGCCGCCGCACGGAGACGCCGATCTTGCGCATTTCATCGTCCAGCAGGTCCTGCGGGAACCCTTCCCGCGCCCGCCGCCACTTCACCTGCTGTTCAACGATCGGGATGTTCTTCAGGTGCGCTTCGAACTCGTCGTCCGACAGCGCCTGCGCCATGTGCCGCACGCCGCGATGCCAGCCGATGGTGGAAACGCACCAGCAGAAGTATTCATCGACCCATTTGGTCCACACGCGCATATCGGCCCGGTCGGCCATGTTATCGGGCCGCAGCTTCACCTCGGTCGGGTGGGCATCTTCCAGGTATTCGCAGATCACCGTGGATTCCACGATCACCCGGTCACCATCGACCAGCGCCGGGACCTGGCCGCGCGGGTTGATCGCCTTGAACCATGCAGCGTGGTGATCGAACTTGGCGGGGTTAAGCAGGTGCTGTTCGTACTGCAGGCCCTTTTCGTACAGGGTCAGCATGGGTTTCATCGAATTGGCACCAGGGCCAAAGCTGTACAGCTTGAGCATTCTTCTCTCCCGCAGGGTTGATCCGCAGGCGATAGACCGCACCAAGGGGCCGAAAAAGGGCCTAGATCAAATTGGCGATCAGGCGGAACGCCGCGCCGAGAGGTAAAGCCAGTCGCCCTTGCCCAGCCACTGTCCGATCAGGGCCACCGGGGCAAAAGCCAAGGCATAGGCCAGCAGTTTTGGGCTGACTTTCCAGCTGGCGGGCGTGCCGAAGCTGTAAGCGAGTTGGATCCGCGTCAGGTCGCTGCGGGCGATTGCATAGCCGGCATCGCGGGTCATCCGGGCCAGGGTCTCGGCGGAAAACTGGTACAGGTGGTGCGGCGGTTCCGGATGGGGCCAGTAATCCAGCCCGTTAGCCACCAGCAGCGATACCTGCGGAAACAGTCCATCGATATTGGGTGTCGATTGCAGCAGCAGCCCGCCGGGCTTCAACAGGCGACGGATCGCCTTCAGTTCGGCCGATGGATCAGGCAAGTGTTCGATCACGTCGAACAGGGTGATAATGTCGAAGCTGCCATCTTCATATCCGCCATCGCGCCAGTCGCCCGCATGGACGTCGAGCCCGAAATGGTCGCGGGCAAAGCGGGCTGTGTCAGGCGACAGTTCCGCGCCGTGGGCATCGAACCCGGCGGCGCGGGCTTCGTCCAGAAACAGGCCGCTGGAGCAGCCGATGTCGAGCAGCTTCAGACCGGCCGGTTGCTCCACGCTGCGCAACAACATCCGCAGATGCTGGCGGGCGATGCCACGCATCCGTTCGAATGCCGGCCCGTGCGGATCCAGCAGTTCGGAATGGTAATCAGCCTCTGCCGAATAGAAGGCGGAAACTGCTTCGGCCGAAGGAGGGTTGCCAACGTATACCAGTTGGCAGGAGCTGCAGCGGACCAGATCGTAACCGAACTTGCGGAACAACACCTGCTGGTGGCTGCCGCCGCACAGGTTGCAATGGTTTGCGGTTCCGGCGTCAGGGGCCATCGCGGGATCGGGCTTCATGCTGCCAGCACTAGTCCGCAAGTGGCGAAGATAGGGTTAACCGGTCAATAAATGAGCAGCCCTTCCACTTCAGCCCGCCAGCGGTTTTCATCAGCACCGGCGATTGCTTCCAGGTCACCGGGTTGGGCAGCGGCATCGTCAACCCACTGGCGCAGCGCCGGCCCGCCGTTGATCACGTCGATCGCCAGCCGGTTATATTCGTATTCATAGGGGAAATCGCGCCACAGCTCGTAATCCGGGTAGAGCTGGCGGATCGCCTTGAACGCTAGAGCCTGCAACCGCCAGGGGCGAAAAGCCTCGTGGTGATAGAATTGCCCTTCGGCGTGGATCATCAGCCCGTGGCACAGTTCGCCAGCGTGTTTGTGGAAGGTCGGCGTGAACCAACATTCGCGGATAGCGCAGCCGGACAGCCACTCCGGCGCCATACGGTCCATTTCGGCCAGTACGGCCCTGGCATCGACATCCGGCGCGCCAAACAGCACTTCCAGCGCACGGGTGGTGCCGCGGCCCTCGCTCAGGGTCGCGCCCTCGAGCATCACTGTCCCGGCATAGGCGCGGGCCATGTTGAGATTGGCGGCATTAGGGCTGGGGTTGATCCAGATGCGGCTTTCCGGCCAGCCATAGCCCGGCCCCGCCTCGGGCAGCCAGTCGTGCATCTCGATCACCCGGTATTCGACGTCGAGGTTGAAATGACGCACGAACCAGTGGCCCATTTCCCCCATCGTCAGCCCGTGGCGCATTGGCATCGGCCCGGCGCCGACAAAGCTTTCCTGCCCCGGCAGCAACAACGTGCCTTCCACGGGGCGGCCTGCAGGGTTGGGCCGGTCAAGCACCCACACGCTCTTGCCGTGGTGGGCGGCTTCTTCCAGCAGGTACAACAGCGTGGTGCAGAAAGTGTAAATGCGGCAGCCGAGATCCTGCAGGTCGAACAGGAACACGTCAGCACTGTCCATCATGTGCGCGGTCGGGCGGCGCACGGTACCGTAAAGGCTGAACAGGGGGATGCCGTACAGAGGATCAATCTCGTCCTCGGTCTCCACCATGTTGTCCTGCTTGTCGCCCTTGATCCCGTGTTGCGGGCCAAAGGCGGAAGTGACGTTGACCCCGGCAGCGATCAGCGCATCAAGCGAATGGTGCAGGTCCAGCGTGACCGATGCCGGGTGGGCGACAAGCGCCACGCGCTTGCCCTCCAGCGGCTTGCGCAGTTCAGGGTCGGCGAGCAGGCGATCAATACCGAATTTCATGGTGCAACCGGTGCCGCAAGGGTCGCCGCAAAGCAAGCTGCGGCGTGGAAATCGGCCTTCCCCGGCGGATGGGCCAGGGCCCAGTAGGACACATGGCCGCCCTCCTCCTCGATCACCGCGCTGACACCCAGCGCGCAGGCCTGCGATGGTAAGCCTGCCGTCGGCACTGCCGCATCAAAAATGGCCAAGCCCGCGCCCCGGCGCATGGTGCACCCCGGATCCCGCGGCATCGCCGCCTCGCGCATCCCGGCGCGATAGGCATCGAATTGGTAGGCGTTCCAGCGTTCGGACGGGGACAGGTTCAGTTCCAGATAGCCCTCGCCCCCTTCCGGCTTGAGAAACAGCTCGAAACAGGTGGTGCGCCACAGGCCATCCGCCCGGCCCCGCCCTGCGAACGGCGGCATGACCAGCTTGCCCGCCCCTTCCACCCGCCATCGCAGCCGCAGCCAGTGGGGGCTCTCGGTATTCACGCTCACGGTCACTCCCTGCACCGCAATTGCGGGGTGATCGGGGTGAGGCACCAGTTGATGCGTTTGCAAGCTTCCCTCTCCATGCTAGGCGCGCGGCCCTGATACCGAGGGCACCATGACCAATTACGCTTCGAGCCTCCTGCGTCTACTCGACGAGCGCGGCTACATCCACCAGGTCACCGATCCGCAGGGGCTCGATGCCCTGGCGGCCAAGCAGGTCGTGCCCGGATATATCGGCTTTGATGCCACCGCGCCTTCGCTGCACATCGGCAGCCTGGTGCAGATCATGATGCTGCGCCGCCTGCAACAGACCGGGCACAAGCCGGTGGTGTTGATGGGTGGCGGCACGACGCGGATCGGCGACCCCACGGGGCGCGACGAAAGCCGGAAGATGCTGACCGACCAGACGATCGAGGACAACATCGCCTCCATCCGCACGGTCTTTGCCAAGTTGCTGAAATTTGGTGACGGGCCGACCGATGCAGTCATGGTCAACAACCACGATTGGCTGGGCCAGCTGGGTTACATCCAGCTGCTGCAGGAAGTGGGCACCCACTTTACCGTCAACCGGATGCTGACGTTCGATTCGGTGAAGCTGCGGCTGGAACGCGAACAGCCGATGACCTTCCTCGAATTCAACTACATGATCCTGCAGGGCTATGACTTCCGCCACCTGTCGAAAGACATGGGCGTGCGGTTGCAGATGGGCGGCAGCGATCAGTGGGGCAACATCGTCAACGGCATGGAACTGGGCCGGCGGATGGACGGGGCAGACCTGTTCGGCCTGACCACTCCGCTGCTGACCACGGCTGACGGCGCCAAGATGGGCAAGACCGCCGCCGGTGCCGTGTGGCTGAACGAAGACCAACTGCCGGCCTATGACTTCTGGCAATACTGGCGCAACGCGGATGACCGTGACGTGGGCAAGTTCCTGCGCCTGTTCACCGACCTGCCGCTGGATGAGATCACCCGGCTTGAAGCGCTTGAAGGGGCCGAGATCAACCAGGCCAAGATCGTCCTCGCCAACGAAGTGACCAAGCTGGTGCGGGGCGAGGATGCGGCCATTTCCGCCGCGGCCACGGCTACGCAGACATTTGCCGGTGGCGCGCTGGGCGGCGACTTGCCGGTGCTGGACATTCCGGCCGAAGGGATGGCCCTGCCCGCCGCGCTCACCGCAATCGGCTTCACCGCTTCCAATGGCGAGGCCAAGCGCAAGATTGGCGAAGGCGCGGTGCGGATCGACGATGTGGCGGTGACTGACATCGGCCACATGGTGATCCTGGCCGCAGGAACGGAAGGCAAGTTGAGCCTGGGGAAAAAGCGCCACGCCATTTTGCGCGGCGTTTGAGGCAAGTCTTTACGATTTCTCCAGCTTTTCCCGGCATACGGCAATTTCCTGCATGATAATGAGGGTTGCCAGATGACCGTGGGTGCACAGCTGTCCGTTACCGACCTGCGTCGTGCTGCGCGGCATCCCGTGGATTTCATGGCGATCTGCGAACATCGCGAGAAGGGCGATGTGAAGCTGCACATCGCCAATCTTTCGGCACATGGCTTCATGATTACTGACGCGCCTGAACTGGCGCGGGGCGACAGGGTGATCATCCGCCTGCCGATCGTCGGCCGGATCGAAGCCTATTGCATCTGGCTGGCTGACGGCCGCGCCGGGTTCCAGTTTGAACGGATCATACGGCTGGATGATTTCATGCAGATGATTCGTGAATTGCAGCCCAACCCGCGCCTGCGCCGCAAGGGCTGAACACCTGGGATTGCAGCGTTTCCTGCGAACTCTCGCTGCTAAGCTGTAAACATCGTCATGCTTGGCAGGCGCTTGCGCCGGTGCCATTGGATCGGGCGTGACCGAACCTACCTCGCCGCTGCAGATCCCCGAATATCGGCGCTTCTGGCTCGCCCGCCTGCTGGCGGTCTTCTCCACCGTGACCATGGTGGTGCTGATAGGATACCAGACCTACGATCTGGCCCGTTCAGCTTACGGCATGTCGCCGCGCGATGCGGCTTTCATCCTCGGCCTGCTGGGGGCGGCACAGTTCGTGCCGCTGGCCTTGCTCACGCCCGTTGCCGGGGTCGTGGCCGACCGGTTTGACCGGCGATACGTGGTCCTGTGCGCCACGGTGGCCGATGCATTGATCGCGCTGACCGTGGCCGTGGCCACGCTTAACGACTGGCTCAGCCTGCCCCTGCTGTTCACCCTTGCCGCCGCCCACGGCGCGGCGCGGGTGTTCAA
>JBARAF010000435.1:0-4891 GCA_049791695.1 Croceibacterium sp. | reverse complement strand
AGGCCGACCCACAGCGCCGGCAGCGCGCAGATGCGGTTCCACGGGCCGCCATCGGCACCGCGCATTTCGAGGAAGCTTTTCAACCGCACTTCGGGAAAGGCGGTGGACAGGTGATCGACCCAGTCGCTTTCGGTCGGCAATTCGCCCGGCAGCGCCGGCAGCTTGCCCGCCATGAAATCACGGAAGCTCTGCCCCGCGGCGTCGATGTACTTGCCGTCGCGGAAGACGAAATACATCGGCACGTCGAGCATGTAATCAACATAGCGTTCGTAACCGAACCCGTCCTCGAACACGAACGGCAGCATCCCGGTGCGATGCGGATCAGTGTCGGACCAGATATGGCTGCGATAGGACAGGTAGCCGTTGGGCTTGCCTTCCAGGAACGGCGAATTGGCGAACAGCGCGGTCGCCAGCGGTTGCAGCGCCAGGCCGACGCGGAACTTCTGCGCCATGTCCACTTCGCTCGAATAATCGAGGTTTACCTGGATGGTGCAGGTGCGCAGCATCATGTCGAGGCCCATCGAACCCACCCACGGCATGTGCCGAAGCATGATTTCGTACCGGCCCTTGGGCATGATCGGCAATTCGTCGCGCCGCTTGTCCGGCCACATCCCCAGACCGAGATAACCGAGGCCGGATTTCTCGCCCACGGTCTTCACCTGGTCCAGATGGCGGCCGGTTTCGGCGCAGGTCTGGTGCAGGTTTTCCAGCGGCGCGCCGGACAGTTCCAGCTGGCCCGCCGGTTCCAGGCTGATGGCCCCGTCGGCCCCGCTCATGGCGATGACATTGCCGCCTTCTTCGACCGGTTCCCACCCGAACTGGCGCAGGTCCAGCAACAGGTCGCGGATGCCGCCGGGTTCGTCATAGGACGGGGCGTGGTGGTCGGATTTGGCGAACACGAGCTTTTCATGCTCGGTCCCAATCCGCCAGCGCTCGCGCGGCTTTTCGCCAGATTGCATCGGCTCCACGAGCTGCTCGCGCCGCTCGATCAGCTGTTCATCCTCGTCGGACGCCTTGCGCGTGCTCATGATCGCGCCGTTAGGCGGAAGCACCGGGCCGCGCCAGTCAAAAATGTTGCGAAAGACAATCTATTTCCAATCACCGTTCACGCCCATCCACAAAGCGGTGGCCGCCAGCGCCGCCGTTTCCCCGCGCAGGATCCGCGGGCCGAGGGCAATCGGCCGCGCCTGCGGCAAGGCACGCACGGCGGCGCGTTCCGCATCGTCGAACCCGCCCTCTGGCCCGATCAGCAAGGCCGCCGGGCCGGGATTGGCGGCAAAGGCCTGCGCCGCGGGTTCCCCGCCCAGTTCATCGGCAAAGAACAGCCTGCGCTCAGCCGGCCAGTCGCGCAGCAGCGAATCGAGTTTCTGCACCTCGGCCAGTTCCGGCAATGCGGTGCGGGCGCACTGTTCCGCCGCCTCGATCACGATCGTGCGGGCGCGGTCCGGGTTCAGCTTGTCTGCCACGCAGCGGCGCGCCAGCACCGGCTGCACCCGGCGGACGCCCAGTTCGCAGGCCTTTTCCAGCACCAGGTCGAACCGGTCCTTCTTCAGCAAGGCGGGGACCAGCCAGAAATCCGGCACCTGTTCGCGCGGTCGCAAATGGGTGACGAGGCGCAAGCTCAGGTCGCGCTTGCCAGCCAGGACAATTTCTGCCGCCCATTCGCCGGTCACATCATCGCACAGCACCACCGCATCGCCCGGCGCGGCACGCATCACCCGCAGCAGGTAATGGGCCTGAGGCCCGTCCAGCAGCAGGTCCTGCTCTTCGGCCAGCACGTGCGGGACAAACAGGCGCGGGGCACTGCGCGGAGGCCAGGCCGGAACCTTCGGGGCGGGGGTGGCGGGCATGGCGTTGCACTATCCGCGAGGCGGGCTAGGAAGCAAGCCATGAGCCCATCCCCGTCCACCCCCGCGCCTCCCAATCCGGTGATGAACCCGGCGTCAATCGTCCCGGACAGCGAGCACAAGGGCCTGATCGCCCGCCTGCCGCGCCTGCCGCGGGATCTGGCGATGCTGGCCCGGTTCGACCGGCCGATTGGCTGGTGGTTGCTGTTCTGGCCCTGCACCTGGGGCCTGTGGCTGGCTGGCGAAGGGCTGCAATGGCAGCTGGCCCTGTGGATGTTGCTGGGCGCGGTGGCCATGCGCGGCGCGGGCTGCGTCTATAACGACATCGTCGATGCCGATCTGGACCGGCAGGTGGAACGCACCGCCAGCCGCCCGGTGGCGAGCGGCAGGGTCAGCGCGAAGCTGGCCTGGGCATGGCTGCTGGCCTTGTGCGCGGTCGGGCTGGTGGTGCTGCTGCAATTGCGCTGGCAGGCGCAACTGGTGGCACTGGGCAGCCTGGCGCTGGTCGCCGCCTATCCATTCATGAAGCGGATTACCTGGTGGCCGCAGGCCTGGCTCGGCCTCGTCTTCACCTGGGGCGCGCCGGTTGGCTGGTGGGCCCTGCGGGGGGACCGGCTGGACGTGCTGGCCGCGCTCTATGCCGGCAGCATCTTCTGGTGCATCGGGTATGACACGATTTACGCCCTGCAAGACCGCGAGGATGACGCGATTGCCGGGATCAAGTCCAGCGCGCTGCGGCTGGGTGGCAAGGTTAAACAGGGCGTGGCCGTGTTCTACACCCTGTCGATAGGCTGCTTCGCGCTCGCTTTCTGGCTGCTGCGGGAAGACTGGCTGGCCTTGCTGGCGCTGGTGCCGGCGGCGCTGCATTTCGGCTGGCAGGTGACCACGCTGGATGCGGGGGACGGAGCCAACCCGCTCGCCCGGTTCCGCTCCAACCGATATGCCGGGGCGCTGGTGGCCGCGGCCTGTTACGTGGTCGGCAACGCCTGACCGCTATTCCGCCGGTTGCAGCACCGGTTGCGGGCGCGGATTGGCCCGTTGCCACAGGCGGTGCAGGCGCGAGGTAATCAGGCCGTGCTGCGTCATCCAGGCGTGGTATTCGCGGTACTTGGCATCTTCGGCCAGCAGGTGCGCCTCTTCCGTGCGGGCACGCCAGTAATAGATCGCACTGACGCAAGCCAGGAACACCGTGTTGCGCACCATGTCCACCAGCGACCCGTTGGTGACCAGGAACGGCAGGCCGGAACACCACCAGTAGGCGTTCTTCGACAGGTATGCCGGATGGCGGGTATACCGGAACGGTCCGTTGGTCAGCACCCCGCGATAGGTCAGGTTGGAAAAGCGGATGCCGAAAGCGAAAGTGGCCCAGGCGTAAATCCCGGTCAGGAACACCAGCCACAGCGCCCAGACCCATTGCAGGCCCACATGGCCACCCAGCCAGAATGCCCAATCCGCGGTGTTGTATTCGTATTGCAGGATGCCGCCGTTGCCCATGAAGCCATAGACCACCGGCGGGTAACACAACAGCGCCGCCACCCATCCGGCCAGGAACGGGTTGCCACTGCGGATATGGGCATTCAGCGGGCGGAAGGTCAGGATGTATCCGACCGTGCCGATCTGCACGTCGATCACAAACAGCAGTTCGATCAGGCTGCAGCCGAACAGCACCGGATCTTGCAGCAGCGGGCCAAGGTCCGCATTGACCACATTGGCAAAGCCCGGCGGCAGGATGGAAATCATGAAGGCGGTGAAGAACCCCTTGATCCCCCAGGCACGGCAGTGCCGCTTCACCTGGTCCGGATCCCATGCCTCGCGCCCGATCAACATCGCGCCGAAATGCCAGGACTGGTCGCGCGGCTGGATCAGCACCCGGTCCAGCCACAGCACATACGGGACCGACAGCACGAACAACGGCACTGCCGCCGCGCCCAGGATCCGCATGGAAAATTCGTACTGCTCCGCCCAGTACCAGCGGCCCAGGCAATAGAACGCGGCAATCGCCGCCCAGGTGACCCACAGGCCGGCCAGCTTGGTAAAGGCGGTATCCAGCGCTGCATGCAACGGGCGCGGGTTGGCCCAGTCGATCCCGGTGGCGGGATGGCGGTGGACCTTGTCGACCAGCACCGACCATGCGGCCATCGCCGCACCGGTCAGCACCATCGCCAGCAGCGCCGCGTAAGGGCCGGACATCCGTTCATGCGGGCTGTCGAGCCCGAACAGATCGACGATCTGCGGCCACTGGCGGCAAACCGCGATCCAGCCGATCAGCACCACCAGCCCGACCAGCCCCACGCGCGGCGAAACGTCGCTGGCAGGCAGGGCGGGCGTGGTGGTCGCGGACATGGGCCCGCCGTAGTGAAAAAGGGTTAAGGGGCCGGTAAAGGCAGCTTTCCCCTCCCGATTACGGGAGGGGAATTATGTTACCGCCAGGCGGTGATGCGGCCGCTGTCGTCCAGGATATAGAGAGTCTTGTTGGCCACGATCGGGGCCAGCGAAACCGGCTTGCCCAGCTTGGTGAATGGCGTCGGCGTGCCGGTGGTCACGTCCACGCTCTGCACTTCGCCTTGCGTGCTGGCGATCCACAGGCGGTTTCCGGCCAGCACCGGGCCGGTCCAGAACACCGGATCGGTCTTCTTCTTCGGGTTACGCCAGCGCTGCATTTCGGTCAGCCAGCGGATCTTGCCGGTGTTGCGCTGGATCGCCAGCAGGCGCGAATCGTCGGTCAGGGTGAAGATCCAGTCACCCGAAACGGTCGGGGTGGAAACGCCCGCCAGGGTCAGTTCCCACAGGCGCTGGCCGGTCACCAGTTCATAGGCGGCCATGCGCCCGCCCTGGCCCAGCGCATAGACGCGGCCCTGGTCAATGATCGGATCGGCATCGACGTCAGTCAGCGTGCCGACCTGGGTGGAAATGGAAGTGCGCGCCAGTGCGTCAGACCACAGGTTGCGGCCATTTTCATAACGGTAGGCAACCAGCTCGCCCGAAGAATAGCCGGCAATGACCGAGCCCTGGCCAGCGGCAGGCGCAGCCACGCCAAACACGCC
>JBARAF010000434.1:0-7364 GCA_049791695.1 Croceibacterium sp. | reverse complement strand
GCCCAAGGGCACGCGCGCTGTCGGCATCGCCAGCCAGTCGGGCGCCTTGGCCGCCGTGCTGGCAACCGCGCTGCACCCGCGTGGCTGCTACGTTTCCACGTCCGTTTCAACGGGTAACGAAGCGGCTGCGGGCGTTGAAGACTTCGTCGAATGGCTGATCGATGACGAAGATACCCATGTCATCACCATGTATGTTGAAAGCCTGCGCCGCCCGGCCGCCTTCATCGCCGCCGCTCGCCGCGCGCGGGCTGCGGGCAAGCCGATCATCATGCTGCACCCGGGCAAGAGCTCCAAGGCGCAGGACAGCGCCGCCACCCATACCGGGGCGATGGCGGGCGATTATGCGCTGATGAAGGCCAAGCTGGGCCGTGAAGGCGTGATCTTTGCCGATACGCTGGAAGAACTGGAAGACATCACCGAGATCGCGCTGCGTTGCCCCAGCTTGCCGGGTGCGAACATGGCGGTGCTGGGCGAAAGCGGCGCGTTGCGCGGCCTTGCCTTTGATATTGCGGAAGATATCGGCCTCGACCTGGTCGACCTGAATGACGACAACAGCCCGGCACTGCGGGCGATCCTGCCGGACTTCGTGCCGGTTTCCAACCCGACCGACATTACCGCGATCGGCCTGTCGGAACCGGAAATCTACACCAAGGTGCTGACCGCGCTGCTGGAAGATGACCGCATTGGTTCGGTGGTCGCATCGATCATCCAGTCGGACCCGATCACCAGCAAGATCAAGTTCCCGGCCATCACCAAGGTGCTGGAATCGGGCACTTTTGCCAAGCCGCTGGTGTTCGCCGGGGTGGACGAAGGCGCGACCGTGCCGAAGGATTACATCGACGGCCTGCGCACTGTCGGCATCCCGTGGTTCCCCAGCACCGAACGCGCTTACCGGGCGATTGCCCGGCTGGCGGACCTGGCCAAGCGTGACTTGACCGACAATTCGCAGGCGCCGCTGGCGGTGCCGGGGCTGGACCACGTCAATGGCGTGGTGCCCGAATACAAGAGCAAGGAATTGCTCGGCCCGCTGGGAATTTCCTTCCCGGTCAGCAAGTTCGCCGCCACGGCGGAAGAAGCGGCCGCCGCTGCCGAAGAAATCGGGTACCCGGTGGTGCTGAAGGCGCAGGCCGCTGCCCTTGGTCACAAGAGCGACGCAGGCGGCGTGATCCTGAAGCTTGACAGTGCTGAAGCCGTGAAGGCCGCATTTGCCAAAATGTACGCCAATGTCAGCGCCTATGACGCGACCATCAATCTCGACGGCGTGCTGGTCGAAAAGATGGGCCGCATGGGCATGGAAATGATCGTCGGCGCCAAAAGCGATCCCGAATGGGGACCCGTGGTGCTGGTCGGGTTTGGCGGCGTGACTGCCGAAATCCTGCAGGACGTCACCTTGGTGACGCCGGACCTGTCCAAGGCTCAGGTGGTGGAAAAGCTGTTGGGCCTGAAGCAGGCCAAGCTGCTGACCGGCTATCGCGGCAGCCCGGCGCTGGATGTCGAGGCGCTGGCCGATCTGGTGGTCGAAATGGGCCGCATCATGGCCGGCAACCCGGCGATCCGCGAAGTCGACCTGAACCCGGTAATCCTGCACCCCAAGGGTGCCGACGGCCTGGGGGGCGTGGTTGCGCTCGACGCGCTGATGCTGGTGCAGCACTGATGCGCCGGGTGCTGTTGCTGGCCGGGGTGGCCGTGGCGCTGGTGGCCCTGTCCGCCTGCAACACGGTCAAGGGCCTTGGCCGCGATATTGAAAGCGTGGGCGAAGCGGGCGACCGGGCGACCTGACCGGTCAGCGCCGGTCCGCCGGCGTGGCTGGGCTGATGCGGGTCTGGTAATCAATCCGGATCCGCACCCATTCCCCAATCTTGTATTCCCCGCCAATGCGGGGCGGGCGCACCTTGAACTGCCAGGCGGCTGATGCCGCGGCGTGGGCGATGCCCGACCCTTGCGGCGATTCGACCAGTTCCTCGCAATCTTCCACCCGCCAGTCGGGCGCGGTGCGGCAGGCGATCAGGCCCCAGCCGGGCCCGTGGGCCAGCGACAGGTATCCGCGCATTTCATCTTCATACGGTTCGCGATACCAAGCGGCGGCATAGAGCGGCTTGCCGTTGGGCGCGGTACCGACACGCTGTGTATCCGGGACGCCCTGGCGGCCGGTATCGGAAGGGCCATAGTTCTGCCCGCGGATCACCGCCCGCACTTGCGGCGCGGCGGGCGCGGGTGGGGCCGTCCTGACCGGTATCGGAATGGCCGGCGGTTGCTGCACCGGTTGCGGCGGAGTCGGTACCGTTTGCGCAGGTTGCGGCTGGGGCTGGCTTTGCGCCACTTGCGCTGCGGCGGCGGGGGCCGAGGGCGGCTCTGGCGAAGGTTGCGGCGGCTGCGGCTGTTCCACATCTTCGGAAACGTCGAAACTGGTCAGCTTCTCGCCCGCAAATTCCGGCGGATCGTTCGACATCCCCAGCGACAGCATCAGCAGGATCAGCAGCGTTTCCAGCACCAGCGCCGCGACGAGCCCGACCCCGCGCCGCCGGGCGGATTCGCGCAAGGCGGCAGGCAGGGCGGGAAGGCGGAAGGGCAAGGGGATCCTGGCGATTGCGGGGGCAGCCGGACGCTTGGACCGGCGCAGGCAGGAGCGCAAGGTGGACGGCTGCCCTTCCTCCCCGCAATCGGGGAGGAAGGGGTGGCCTTACTTCTTGCGGAAGCGCAGGGCGAACTTGTCCGTCTCGCCGCGAATGGCCGGGTCTTGAACACTGAGCGCGTGGTTATCGGCCGGGTTGTGCAGCACGTCGCTGACAGCTTCCTGCACGAAGCCGGCACTTTCCAGTTGCTGGCGCACGGCGACAGGATCAATCCGGTGCAGGGTGCGCGTGGCGGTGAGGCCGGTGCCGGGGGCAGCATGGTCCTCCACAAAGAAGATCCCGTCCGGCTTCAGGTTGCGGTGAATGCCACCGAGGAAGGTCGGGATGGTCCCTTCGGGCGCATTGTTGAGATCGTGGTAATTCTCGGTGGTCCAGGCCAGGTCTGCCGCCTGCGGCAATTGCAGCGTGGCATAATCGGCCACCACCACGGTGACGTTGGGATATGCTGCGGCAATCGCGTTGATCCCGTCCAGCCCGCCGGGGCGGGTGGCAAAGGCGGCGGGCATCAGGGCATAGACCCGTCCGGTCGGCCCCACGGCCGCAGCCAGCAGTCGGGTGTAATAGCCGCCGCCGGGGGCCACTTCGGCAATGGTCATGCCCGGCTTCACCCCGGCAAAAGCAATCACTTCCGCCGGCTTGCGCGCGGCGTCGCGCACCACGTCCGCTGCGGGGCGGCGGCTGTCGCTGACTGCGGCGGCAATGGCGGCAGTGCCATCCGGCGCTGCGGGCACGGTGGCCGTGGTGCAGGCCGACAGGGCAAGCGCAGCAGCGGCGAAAGCGAACGGTGTGCGGCGGGTCATCAGGTGATCTCCCCAAGGGTCTGGCGTGGTCGGCGCAGTCTATGGAGCCTTGCGGCAAGTGCAATGCCGTAAACCTTGCATCGCGTTGTGCACACTATCGGTCGCTTTGCCGGGCATTAGGGCGCACGGTTCATCTGGCGGACAGGAAGTGGACGCAATCGGCATTGCACCGGCCCGCAACGGGCCCCCTCCCTTAAGGCGATAAATCCTTGTTCATGCGCATGATTGGATTTGCTTCGGCGGATCTGGCGATCGATCTCGGCACGGCCAACACGGTCGTCTATCTGCGTGATCGCGGGGTGGTGCTGGCTGAACCTTCCGTGGTGGCGCTGGAAACCATCAACGGCGTGCGCCGCGTGCGTGCGGTGGGCGACGATGCCAAGCTGATGATGGGCAAGACCCCGGAAAACGTCCAGACCATCCGCCCCTTGCGCCACGGGGTGATTGCCGATTTGGAAGTGGCGGAACAGATGATCAAGCACTTCGTCCGCAAGGCGCAAGGCCATGTGGGCAAGCGCCGCACCACCAGCCCGGAAATGGTCATCTGCGTGCCCAGCGGCTCCACCCAGGTGGAACGCCGGGCCATCCGCGATGCCGCCAGCAATGCCGGTGCGCGGCGCGTGTGGCTGATTGACGAGCCGATGGCGGCGGCAATCGGCGCAGACTTGCCGGTGACCGATCCGATGGGATCGATGGTGGTCGATATCGGCGGCGGATCGACTGAAGTGGGCGTGATGTCGGTCGGCGGCTTGAGCATGAGCCTGTCCGAACGGATTGGCGGCGATCACATGGACGAAGCGATCATGTCCTATGTCCGCCGCAGCCATAACCTGCACATCGGGGAAATGACCGCCGAACGGGTGAAGAAGGAAGCAGGCTCGGCCCTGTGCGACAATCCCGATCAGGTGGTGCTGATCCGCGGCCGCGATGCGGTGCGCGGGGTGCCGCGCGAAGTGGCGATTACCCGGGGCGACATTGCCCAGGCGCTGGATGGCCCGGTGGCCCAGATCGTGGAAGCGGTGCGCCGGGCGCTGGAATCAACCCCGCCGGAAATCGCCGCGGATATCCTCGATTACGGGATCATGATGACCGGCGGCGGATCCTTGCTGCACGGGATCGACCAGGTGCTGTCGCAGGTGACCGGCCTGCCGGTGCGGGTTGCAGAAAACCCTCTCAACTGCGTGGCCATCGGCGCGGGCCGGGCGCTGGAAGAGGACCGGTTTCGCGGGGTGCTGCACGCAGGCTATTGAGCGCCCTAGGGTTTAATCTTCGTGCCCCACGGGCCGGGCGTGGCCCCCGTGGCGCAGGTATTTCTCGTCCAGTTCCGCGATCACCTGTTCGCCGCCCTGCAGCTTCAGCAGCGCGTCCACTTTCGCTTCCAGCCGGTCGTCATTTTCCTTGGAGCTGGGTGAACCCAGGTAGAGGAAATAGGCCAGGCCGACGACCTGCCACAGCAATTGCAGGAATTCCGACTGCCAGTTTTCAAACGTGTCGCGCATCATGATGGTCAGGTATGCGGCCAGTTCCGGCTGCTGGCCGTGCTGCTGTTCCTCGTCCGCGAAGGCTTTCCAGCCGAAGTACCAGTGCAGCACCAGTGAAACGGCGAAAAAAGCCAGCGTCAGCCAGGCATAACTGTATTTGCCCCAGACCCCGAACCGGGCGGATTTTGCTTCCACGCTCATCAGCATGCTCCTTGCACTTCCGGTGGAAGAACAAAGGAATGCGGCGGTGGTTTCCCCGGGGAAGGGGGGGATCGTGCGGCTTAGAACGCGGCGAGCCCGGTGATGGCCCGGCCCAGGATCAGCGCGTGGATATCGGCGGTGCCTTCATAGGTGTTGACCGTTTCCAGGTTCATCATGTGGCGGATCACCTGGTATTCCTCCGAAATGCCGTTGCCACCATGCATGTCGCGCGCGGCGCGGGCGGCATCCAGTGCCTTGGCCACGTTGTTGCGTTTGACCAGGCTGATCATTTCCGGGGCGAAGCGGTGTTCATCCATCAGGCGGCCAACGCGCAGGCTGCCCTGCATCGCCAGCGCAATGTCGGTCGCCATGTCGGCCAGCTTCTTCTGGTACAGCTGCGTCGCAGCCAGCGGACGGCCGAACTGCTGCCGGTCCAGCCCATATTGCCGCGCCGCGGCGAGGCAGAATTCCGCGGCCCCCAGCACACCCCAGGAAATGCCATAGCGGGCGCGGTTGAGGCAGCCGAACGGGCCTTTAATCCCTGAAACGCCGGGCAGGATCGCGTCGCCCGGCACCTTGACATCGTCCAGCATGATCATGCCGGTGGTGCTGGCCCGCAATGACAGCTTGCCTTCGATCTTGGGCGCGGTGAGCCCTGCCATGCCCTTGTCCAGCACGAAGCCGCGGATTGCGCCGCCGTGGGCCTCGCTCTTGGCCCAGACGATGAACACGTCGGCAAAGGGGGAATTGCTGATCCACGTCTTGCTGCCGCTGATGCGATAGCCATCGCCATCGGCGCGGGCCACGGTGCGCATTCCAGCAGGATCGGACCCGGCATCGGGCTCGGTCAGGCCAAAACAGCCGATCAGGTCACCCCGGGCGAGGCCGGGGAGGTACCTGGCCTTCTGTTCATCGGAACCGTAGGCATGGATCGGGTACATCACCAGGCTGGACTGGACCGACGCCATCGAGCGGTAACCGCTGTCCACCCGTTCGATCTCGCGCGCGACCAGCCCATAGGCGACGTAGGACGCGCCCGCGCCGCCATATTGTTCCGGCACCGTCACGCCCAGCAATCCGGCCTGGCCCATCAGCGGGAACAATTCAGGCGCGGCCAGTTCATCGGCATAGGCGCGGATCACGCGGGGTTGCAGCACGTCCTGCGCAAAGCCGTGGGCGGCATCGCGGATCATCCGTTCCTCCTCGCTCAACTGGTCGTCGAGCGTGAAGGGATCGGCCCAGTCGAACGGTGCCATTCCGGCCATTGCGCATAGTCTCCTTTGCAACCGCTTTAGCGGTGCGGAAGGAGAGTGCCAAGGCGTCCCCTGAAAGGACCCGTGCTTACCGGCCGACCACTTGTTGCAAGGCGGCCACCAGCCGGTCGGGCGAGCATGGTTTCGAACAGGCGAGCGCACCGGGATAGCGGTGGCGGACCGTTTCCAGCGGCAGGTGGCCGGAATGGAAGATGATCGGCACGCCTTTCGCCATCAGTGCGTCGGCCAGCGGGAACACCTCGCCATCAACGACATTGACGTCGAGGATGGCGGCGTCGGGCAGCCGTTCCTGGATCGCTGCGAAAGCGCGGGCCTTGTCGGGATATGGGCCGGCAAGGCCATAGCCGAGGTCCTGCACGGTATCGCACAGGTCGATGGCAATGATGAATTCGTCCTCCACCACCAGCACAGTGGGGCGGGACTGCTGCAAGTCAGTCATGGTTTGGTTTACCAGAGTAACGCGGCCTGTAAGGGCTGCTTTTGCTGGAATAACCGGGTTCGGGGCAGGAAAGTTCCCGCAGGCTGCCTACAACCTGCCGAACTTCGCCTCGTAAGCGGCCCGGTCGCCCCCGCCCAGCAGGCGTGCCTGTTCCGGCCAGTTGTCACGCCGGATGCGGCCCTGGAAGCGGCCAAGCTGGGCATCGATCCGGTCAATGTCGCCATCGTCCCAGGCGGCGATCTGCGACAATTCACTGATGCCCATGGCATAAAGCTGTTCGGCCAGCTTAGGGCCCACACCCTTGATCCGGGTCAGGTCATCCGCCGTCGCGGCGTGGCCGGTGACGGGGGCTTGCGCGGCCTGCGCTTCCACCGCCACGGCCACCGCGCCCATCGCGGAAGGGGTTGCGGGAGGGATCGTCGGCACGACCGGGGCAGCGGGCGGAGCGTCGATCAGCGCCTGGTTGCGGCGGGCCAGGCCGTCTTCCGCCGGGGTAATCTGCACGCTGGTCTTGCGGGTGGCGGCCAGCAGCCAGA
>JBARAF010000433.1:0-14305 GCA_049791695.1 Croceibacterium sp. | reverse complement strand
GCGCATGACTGCTACCGGCCCGCAGGGTGACGTGGTGATCCGCGCCGCCCATGCAATCAGCAGCGCGCCGATGCGCGAACTGGGCGCGCGGCTGCATCCGATGCCGGCCAGCTCGCTGGAAGGCAGCAAGCTGAAGTACCGCGACTTCCTGACCGTGGCGCTGATGATCCGCAGCGACGACCTGTTTCCCGACAACTGGATCTACATCCACGACAGCAAGGTGCAGGTCGGGCGGGTGCAGAACTTCCGTTCCTGGTCGCCGGAAATGGTGCCGGACGAAAATGTCGCCTGCGTCGGGCTGGAATATTTCTGTTTTGAAGGCGACGGCCTGTGGTCGATGGCCGATGCGGAGCTGGTTGAACTGGCGAAGCGCGAAATGGCCATCCTCGGCCTCGTTTCGCCGGACAAGGTGATCGGCGGCGCGGTGGTGCGGCAGGAAAAGGCGTACCCCGTCTATGACGAGGACTACGCCGCCAATGTCGCCACGATGCGCAGTGAACTGGAGGAGAAATTCCCCACGCTGCACCTGGTCGGACGCAACGGGATGCACCGTTACAACAACCAGGACCATGCGATGATGACCGCGATGCTGACGGTCGACAACATCCTCGCCGGCGCGCGCGTCTATGACACCTGGTGCGTCAACGAAGATGCGGAATATCATGAATCGGGTGACGAAGGTGCTGACAAGGCCCTGACGGTGCGGGAAGCCATCACGCCGGACCAGGCAGCGGCTCTTTCCTCGGTGCGTGACGTGCCGCAGCCGGTCAGCCGCAAGGCCGCCTGAGGAGATGAGCGCCATGATCGCGCGCTTCGCCGATACGCGCTTTGTGCGCTACCTGCTCGCCAGTGTCGGTGCGCTGGCGGTCGACATGGGCAGTTTCCTGGCCATGCTTTCGCTGGGAATGTGGCCCGCCTGGGCCGGGGCGCTCGGCTATTGCCTGGGCATTGTCGCCCACTGGCTGCTGTCCAGCCGGGCGGTGTTTACGGATAGCGTCGCCAGTGGCGGTGTCGCCCGGACCCGGCAAAAAGCGCTGTTCGTGATGTCCGCGCTGGTCGGCCTCGCGCTGACCACGGCCATCGTCTGGGCCGGGCATGGTGCCGGGATCGACCCCCGTTTGGCCAAGCTGGCCGCCATCGCCGTCAGCTTTGTCGCCACTTGGTTGCTTCGCAGCCGCGTGATCTTTCGCTGAGGCTGCCTTGGCCACTCTTCCCGCCGGCATGATCCAACCCGCTTTTGACTGGCGGCGCTTTGCCGTCACCCCGGCTGCGGTGCTGGCAGCATGGGCGGCATGGGCGCTGTTGCGGATCGCGCTGTTGCCGGTAACCGGCTGGGACCCGTCGGATCCTGACGATTTCATGCGCCTGCAGGAAGTCCGCGATTGGCTAAACGGCCAGCCGTGGTACGATGTGGCGCAATACCGGATGGACCCGCCGCACGGCGCTTCGATGCATTGGTCGCGGCTGGTGGACCTGCCGATTGCCGCGCTCATTTTCGCGTTGCGCACCGTATTGCCGCAGGCGCAGGCGGAACTGTGGGCGATGGTGTGGGTGCCGCTGCTGTACCTGTTGCCCGCGCTGTTTGCGCTGCGCGCCATCGCGCTGAAGCTGGGCCTGTCCGGCCTCTCGCTAGTATTTGTCCTGCTGCTGCTCCCGTTGTTTCCGCTGTTGCCGGGCAATTTCGGCCCCTTGCGGATCGATCACCACACTGCGCAGTCGGTCGCGGCGGTGGTCTGCGGCGCACTGTTGGTCCATGCGCCATCGCGGCTCGCGGCCGCCCTGTGCGGGATTGTCGGCGCAGCGTGGATTGCCATTTCGCTTGAAGCCTTGCCACTGCTTGTCGTGCTCGGCGGGCTATACGGCTTGCGCTATTGGCTGCGCGGTGACCGGTCGCTGGTTTGGTACCTTGGCGCGCTGGCGCTGGCCGCGCCGCTGCTGTCACTGGCGACACGGCCATTGTCAGCATTCGCCGAACCGTACTGCGACATCCTACGGCCGGGCCACATGGCAACTTTTGCGGCAGCGGCGCTGCTTGCAGGCGGCCTTGCCTTCGCGCCCGGACGAGGGACCGCGAAGGGCCGGTTGCTCGGCCTCGCGCTGATCCCGCTCGTTTGCGGCCCGCTGGCCTTCGCGTCGCTCGGCACTTGTGCCGCCGACCCGTTCGGCGCGCTTGATCCGCTGCTGAAGACATACTGGCACAACTTCATCCCGGAAGGCGTGCCGATCTGGCGGCAGCCGCCGTCAGTGGCCATCATGCTGCTGTGGACGGTCATGCTGGTGCCCGCTGGCTGGTGGCTGGCGCGCAGCCAGGGCCTTGCCACCGGCCGCCAGGAAGAAAGCTGGACTATGCTGGCGTTCTACGCACTGGCGGCAGGGGCATATTCCCTGCTGGTGATGCGCGAAGCCCTGGCCGCGCAATTGCTGGCGATTCCCTTCGCCGCCCTGCTGCTGGCCGAACTGCTGCCCCGCGCCCGTGCGGTCAAATCCACCTTGCCGCGCATTGCCGCCACCCTGGGCGCGCTGGCGCTGGCGACGCCGACTTTCGGCAGCGCCGCCTTGAAGCCGTTTGACGACATGGCCGGGCACGATGCCCGCCGGAGTGCTGCGGTGGCCAATATCACCGGCGCGCCGTGCGATTACGCCAGCCTCAATGCCCTGCCGCCCGCGCACCTGTTCGCCCCACTCGATCGCGGACCGGAGATTCTGGCCAAGACACCGCACAGCGTGGTGATGGCCGGGTACCACCGTAACCAGGCCAAGATGGTGGACGTGGTGCGCGCCTTCACCAACGATCCGGCGCAGGCCGAAGCGATCGTGCGCCGGAATGGCGCGGCCTATGTGCTGGCTTGCTCCAGCGGCAAGGACATCGCCGCATTCCGCACGGCCCGGGCGGACAATCTGGCCAACCTGCTGGTCGAAGGCCACCCGCCCGCCTGGCTGGAACCAGTCGCCGGGTTTGACGGCAGCTTGCGGGTGTACCGGGTCCGCTAAGTCCGGTTCAGCCGGCGCGGAAGGTCATCGCCGTGCCGTTCATGCAGTATCGCAGGCCGGTCGGCTTCGGCCCGTCCTTGAACACGTGGCCCAGGTGGCCGCCGCAATCGGCGCAGTGCACTTCGGTGCGGGGATAGCCGAGCTTGTAATCCGTGGTGGTGCCCACGGCACCCGCCAGCGGCTTCCAGAAACTGGGCCAGCCGGTGCCGCTTTCAAATTTGGTGGCGCTGGAAAACAGCTGGTTGGCACAGCCCGCGCAAGAGAAGGTGCCCTTGCGGTGTTCCTTGTTCAGCGGATGGGTGAAGGCGCGTTCGGTATCTTCTTCGCGTAGCACGGCAAATTGCGCAGGCGTCAGCTTGCGGCGCCATTCGGCTTCGGTCAGCTGCACCTTCCACGTCTTGGCATCGGCCGGCGTGCCGCAGGCGGCAAGGGCAACGCCGGTGGCTAGCCAGGCAAGGGCGTTGCGACGGGAGATCATCGGGTGGTTCATGGCGGCGTGAACCCTAAGCTGGTTTCATCGAACGCCGAATGAACGCCCCTCAGCGGCGAAAGGCAAGCTTGCGTTTCACCTTCACCGTTTGCGGCCCGCTCTTCATCACCCGCTTGCGGAACAGGGCCGCGCCAAACCGGATGAACAGCACCACGCAGATTGCCTGCCACGCCACCGCCAACAGGTGTGGCCACAGCGCGCCATCCTGCGCCGCGCGGGCAAGCATGGCGAAAGGACTGCTGAAGGGGAAGGCAATGGCGCCCCATTCCAGCGGGGTGTTGGGCGAAGAAACGGACAGGCTGGCGAAGAAGAACAGCAGGACCTGCCCCATCGTCACCGGCATCGACAGCGTCTGCACTTCGCGCACCGAAGTGGCGAGGGAGCCGATGGCGAGGAAGACCGAACCGAGCAGCAGGTAACCCATTCCGAAATAGACCACGCCCAGCGCCAGGAACATTGGCCAGCCAACGCCCGGCGTGGGCATGTCGGGCACAGCGGACCCGCCGAATACCAGGACCAGCCCGGCCGCTGATCCCCAGACCGTGACGCCAACCAGCGAAATTGCCAGCATGGCAAACAGCTTGCCCAGGAACACCGCGTCCATCGGCACCGCAGCGGCCAGCACTTCGATGATCTTGTTGCCTTTTTCCTCGACCAGGTTGGACAGGACCATGCCCGCCAGCATCATGATCAGCAGGAACAGGACGGTTTGCCCAATCTGCGCAGTGCGCAGCCGCCCGCGTGTCTCACTGGCGCCGCTGGCCTTGACCTCGACTGTCGCCACCGGCGTCCAGCTGCTGGGCCGGGCCTGGCGTGCTTCGGCGGCGATCATCGCCACCGGGCCCTGCCACCAGTTGATCCGTTCACCGGTTGCAGTCAGCACCGGGGCATCGAGCGACCCAGTCAGTACCGCGGCAAGGTTGCCCTTGCCGCTGACCAGTGCGGCCTTGGCGTCAAAGCTTTCGCCGGGCGCAAGCCGTTTCAATGTGACCATTGCCGGCATCGCCGGGCCCAGTTGCTGCGCCAACCGCTGCCGGGCGGCAATCAGGCTGGTGATTTCCTGCGCCTGCATCGCCACGCCGATTTCGGGGGCGGCGGAGGCGCCTTCCACTCTATGGCCAACGGTCCCGGCCAGCACCATCATCAGCACCGGGAACAGCGGCCCCAGCAGGAAGAAGATGAAAGTGCGGCGAAACAGGATCGCCACGAAATCGCGCCGTGCCACCACCATGGCGGCTTGCAGCTTGGACAGGCGTTTGGCCGAAACGGGTGCAGTCGCACTCATGCCTCGGCCTCCTGCTCGCCTGCGTCCATCGCCCGCGCCGCTGCTTCCCCGGCAATCGCTACGAAGGCATCGTGCAGCCCGGCCCGTTCAATGGACAGCGATTCGATGCCCGCTTCACCTTCGATCAGGGCGCGCAACAGGGGTTCGATGCCACTTTCCGGCAGCGCAAAATGCCAGAAATGGCCTTCCCGCCGCGCCCCTTGTGGCAGGGCGGACAGCCAGGCCCCTTCGGTTCGGCGGGTTTCCAGCCGCACTTGCGCCGGGATCCGGTCACGCGCCTCGTCCACCGATCCGGCATAGGGGACCTTGCCCCCGGCGATGATCGCGACCCCTTCGCACAGCCGTTCGGCATGGGCGATGACGTGGGTGGAAAAGATCACTGTGGTGCCGTTTTCCGCCAGGTTGCGGATCAGCCGTTCCAGCTTGCCCTGGTTGATAGCGTCCAGCCCGCTGAACGGTTCGTCCAGCACCACCAGCTTGGGATCGTGCACCAGGGTGCCCAGCAATTGCACTGTCTGCGCCATGCCCTTGGACAGCTGGCGAATCTGCCGGTCCACCGCATGGCCCAGGCCGTTCTGTTCCAGCAGTTCGCGCCCGCGGCGCTTGCCTTCCTTCAAAGGCAGGCCGCGCAGGGCGCCCAGGAATGCAATCGCATCGTCGCACTTCATTGTCGGATAAAGGCCGCGTTCTTCGGGCAGATATCCGATCAGGCTGGAGATTTCGTGCGGGTTTTCGTGTCCCAGCACCCGGCGCAAGCCTTCGTCCGGGTCGATGATGCCCAGGATCATCCGCAGCGTGGTGGTCTTGCCCGCACCATTGGGGCCAAGGATGCCGTAGATCGCCCCTTCGGGGATCGACAGGTCCACGCCATCAACCGCGGTGGTGCCGTCGAACCGCTTGACTAGTCCGCGCGCCTCCACCGCCAGCGGGCGGGCCGCAGATGCATTGTCCAACAGTGCCGCTTGGCCTAGCCCGATATCCATGACTTGCGGATACAGGCCGGTAGTGAACGAGGGCAACCAGCAACATGGTTAATGCTGCTGCAATTGCGGACTTGCAGATGCGCCTGCGCGAAGAGGCGCAGCGGCTGGGTTTTGCCGCAGTCGGCTTTGCCCCGGCGGCCGACAATCCGCAGCAGGCGGCGCGCCTGCGGGAATGGCTGGCGGCCGGGTTCCACGGGCAGATGGACTGGATGGAAGCCCGCGCCGATGTGCGGCAAGGCCCGCAATCGATGTGGCCAGAAGCACAAAGCGCCATCGCGCTGGGGATGAGTTACGCCCCCGCTATCGATCCGCTGGCGCTGGAAGGGGATGCGGAGGCTGCGCGCATCTCCGTCTATGCGCACGGTCGCGACTATCACGACACGGTGAAGAAGGCGCTGAAGTCGCTAGCCCGCTGGCTGGTCGCGGAAGCGGAAAAGCTGGGGCTGGACGTGGCGCTGAAGGTGTTCGTCGATACGGCGCCGGTGATGGAAAAGCCGTTGGGGCAGGCGGCCGGACTGGGCTGGCAGGGCAAGCACACCAACATCGTCAGCCGCGATCACGGGTCATGGCTGTTCCTTGGCGCGATCTACACCACGCTGCCCTTCGTACCCGACGCCGCGCATGGTGACCGTTGCGGCAGCTGCGATGCCTGCCAGCGCGCCTGCCCCACCGATGCCTTCCCCGCGCCATACCGGCTGGATGCTCGGCGGTGCATTTCCTACCTGACGATCGAGCACAAGGGGCCAATCCCGGAGGAGTTCCGCGCCGAGCTGGGCAACCGCATCTATGGCTGCGACGATTGCCTGGCAGTGTGCCCGTGGAACAAGTTCGCCGATGCCGCCGCGCGCCATCGCGACTTCCTGCCGCGCGAGGAACTGGTTGCGCCCCGGCTGGCGGAATTGCTGACGCTGGACGACACCGCGTTCCGGACGAAGTTTTCCGGCAGCCCGATCAAGCGCATTGGCCGGGACCGGTTCGTGCGCAACTGCCTGATCGCAGCGGGCAACAGTGGCAATCCGGACCTGGTCGGGCCGGTCCAGGCGCTGCTGGGGGATGCCGATCCGGTGGTGGTGGAAGCAGCGCAGTGGGCGCTGGCGCGGCTTACACCAGCGATTTGAGCGGGACTTCCACGTCTGCCAGCAGGGCCGGGTCGAGCACGGCCCGCGCTTCCACCAGCTTGCGGCCCTGGACGTAATCCTTGGTCCGGCTGACGCAATCGAGCGCGATGACCCGCCCGCCTTTCAGGTAAATGACCGAGAAGCTCCGCTCCGCCGGATCGCCGCGCAGCACGGTGGCATCGTGGCCGATCGACAAGCCGACCGTCTGCAAACGCAGGTCGTACTGGTTGGACCAGAACCACGGAGTCGCATCATAGGCTTGCGGCTCGCCACAGATGTGGCGGGCGGCGGTGGTGGCCATGTCGTTGGCGTTCTGCACGCTTTCCAGCCGGATGATCGCGCCATCGGCGTAACCGTTGGCGTGGGCCGCGCAGTCACCGATTGCATATACGTCAGGCAGGCTGGTGCGGCAGAATTCGTCCACGTCCACCCCGTTGCTGCCCGCTGCCCCGGCGGCGATCAAAGGGCCGACTGCGGGGATGATGCCGATGCCGACGATGACGATCTGTGCCGGCAGTACCTCGCCGCTGGCCAGTTTTACGCCGGTGACTTTCTGCCCATCGCCTTCGATGCAATCGACTTCGGTTTCCAGCCGCAGGTCCACGCCGTGGGCGCGGTGTTCGGCCACGAAGAAATCGGACAAGTCCGGCCCGGCCACGCGGGCCAGCAGGCGCGGCTGCTGTTCCAGCAGGGTTACGCTGCAGCCCAGCTTGATCAGCACCGCCGCCGCTTCCAGCCCGATGTAGCCGCCGCCGATCACCACCACGCGCCGGTCACCCGCCGCCAGTTGTGCCATCAACCGGTCGGCGTCCGCCTTGTCGCGCACCGGATGCACGCCGGCCAGTTGCGCCCCGGCGCAGGACAAGCGGCGCGGATCGCCCCCGGCGGCCCAGATCAGCGTGCCATATTTTACGCCCTGGCCACGGGTGATGGTCAGTTCCTTCGCCTCCGGATCGACCTTGGTCACCATCGCGCCCAGCATCATCTGCACGTTCCGTTCCGCCCAGAAGGCGGCGGGACGAATCATGATCCGTTCGAAACTCTTGTCGCCGGCCAGATATTCCTTCGACAAGGGCGGCCGTTCATAGGGTTCCACCGCTTCGCGCCCGATCACCAGGATCGAGCCGGCAAAGCCCTGCTGCCGCAAGGCGATGGCTGCCTGGGCCCCGGCATGGCCGGCGCCGACGATGACGATATCCGCTTCTGTCATGCCGCCCGATTCAGGCCGAACCGGGCGACAGTCAAGCAAATCACCGTTGCAGCAGGTTGCGCGCCATACTGGCAACTTGCGCCAGCATGGCGGTGGACAGCGCGCCGCTCCCCTGGGCCCGGGTGATCATCGCACGGAACCGGGCGATGGCCGCGGTGCGTGGCGCAGCCCAGTCTTCGATCAGCTGGGCCGGGGGCAACACCCGATCATTCGCGGCAAAGGCGCTGCGCAGGAAATCGAACCGCATTTGCTGGAAATCGCGGGCGAGCCCGGCCACCAGCAACCGTTCCCACGGGTCGGACGGGCTCATCACCGCAGCGCGCGACTGGGCCCAGTCCAGCCCCAGCCGTTCACCCAGGTCGATGAACATATTGGCCAGTTCCACCGCGCCAAGGCCCGTGTCCCCCGCCAGCCGGGCGAGGCCGATGGCCCCGTCCACGGCGAACAGGTTGGCCACTTTGCCCGCAAGTTCTGCCGGGGCGCCGGCTGCGGCCAGCGATGCGGCAATCGCGCCCGCATGGTCACGCGCTTCGGCGGCCAGCAGATCATCCACCCGGTCCATCAGTTCGGCCACGCCGCCGGCGGTATTGGCGGTAAAGTCCGACGGGCGCAGCACTGGCCCGCTGGCGCGCAGCAAATCCGCCATGTGCCCGCGCAGGGCCAGCGCAGCCTGATCGAACAGCATCAACCGCGCCCCTTCGGGCATGGTAGCGGCATCGATTGCGGCCCAGATCCCATCCAGCCCCAGCAGTCGAGTGGCGGCCACGAAAGCCCCGGCAACCTGGCCCAGCCCGGCGCCTTCTTCCTCCGCCAGTTCGAACGGGTGGACCAACCCCATGCGGTTGACCAGCCGGTTGGCCACGGTCGTGGCGACGATTTCGTTACGCAGCCGGTGGTGCAGGATTTCCTCGCGGAACGGATCCTGCATCCCCGCCGGGAAATCGCCCAGCAGCAGCGGCACGGTGGCTTCGTCGGCAGACAGTTCGCTGTCCTCGATCGCTGCCTGCAACGACAGCTTGGCGCTGGACAGCAATACGGCCAGTTCCGGCCGGGTCAGCCCTTTGCCATCGGCGGCGCGGCGGGCCAGGGTTTCGCTGTCGGCCAGCCCTTCGGTCTTGCGGTCGAGCCCGCCCAGGTCTTCCAGCGTTTCGATCAGGCGCACCTGCGCGGCCGTGGCGGTTGCCCCGCCGCCTTGGGCAATCGACAGCGCCAGTGCCTGCAAGCGGTTGTCTTCCAGCACCAGCGCGGCGACTTCGCCGGTCATTTCCGCCAGCAAGGCGCGGCGGCGTTCTTCCGGCAATTTCCCTTCCGCCTGCGCAGCGGCGAGGGCGATCTTGATGTTCACTTCATTGTCGGAACAGTCCACGCCGGCCGAATTGTCGATGAAATCGGTGTTGATGCGGCCACCGTTGAGGCCAAATTCGATGCGGCCCGCCTGGGTCACGCCCAGGTTGGCCCCTTCGCCGATCACCTTCGCCCGCACTTGCCCCCCATCGACGCGCAGGGCGTCGTTGGACGGATCGCCGACTTGCTGGTTCGTTTCCGAACCTGCCTTGATGTACGTGCCGATCCCGCCAAACCACAGCAGGTCGACCGGCGCGGTCAGCACCGCGCGGATCAGGCTTTCCGGATCGATTTCCGCCTGGGTAATGCCCAGCGCGGCCTGCACTTCCGCGCTCAGCGGGATGCTTTTCTGGCTGCGCGGGAAAATCCCGCCGCCCTGGCTGATCAAGTCTGCGGAATAATCGGCCCAGCTGGACCGGGGCAGTTCAAACAGCCGCTTGCGTTCCGCCCAGCTCGCTTCGGGGTCGGGCGCGGGATCGAGGAAAATGTGCCGATGATCGAATGCCGCGACTAGCCGGATCGACTTCGACAGCAGCATCCCGTTGCCGAATACGTCGCCCGACATATCGCCGCACCCGGCCACCCGCACCGGATCGGCCTGCACATCCACGCCCATTTCGGAAAAATGCCGCTGAACCGATAGCCAGGCCCCGCGTGCGGTGATGCCCATGGCCTTGTGGTCATAGCCGATGGAACCGCCGCTGGCGAAAGCATCGCCCAGCCAGAACCCGCGTTCCTGCGCAATCGCATTGGCGGTGTCGCTGAAAGTGGCCGTGCCCTTGTCCGCGGCGACCACGAAGTACGGATCGTCGCCGTCATGGATGACCACGTTTTCAGGGTGGACCACTGCGCCAGCCACAATGTTGTCGGTGACCGACAGCAAAGTGCGGACGAATAGCTTGTACGCTTCCTTGCCTTCGGCCGCCCAGGCATCGCGGTCCAGCGCCGGATCGGGCAATTGCTTGGGATAGAAGCCGCCCTTGGCCCCGGTCGGCACGATCACGGCGTTCTTCACCCGCTGCGCCTTCATCAAGCCCAGCACTTCGGTGCGGAAATCGTCACGCCGGTCAGACCAGCGCAGGCCGCCGCGGGCCACCGGCCCGGCACGCAGGTGGATGCCTTCCACCCGGCGGGAATAGACGAAGATTTCGCGCCACGGCACGGGCCGGGGCAGGCCGGGAACCTGCGCGGAATCGAACTTGAAGGCCAGCGCCTCGCGCCCGGCGGGGGCAAAGGCATTGGTACGCAGGATGGCGGCGACCGTGGCCCAGTACAATCGCAGGATGCGGTCGTCGTTGATCGCGGAAACTTGCGCCAATCCATCGCGGATCGCCGTTTCGGCTTCGGCACTGGCGGCGGCCCGATCCCCGGCAAAGGCCGGTTCATGGCGTACGCGGAACAGCTTGATCAGCGCGTGGGTAACACCGGGGGCACCGCGCAGGGCATCGACCACCGACTGAATGGTGAAGGCGATGTTGGTTTGCCGCAGGTAGCGATAGATCGCCCGCAGCCCGTCCGCCTCCAGTGCGGAAAGCCCGGTGGCGCTGATCAGACGGTTGAACACGTCATTGTCGGCCCGGCCATTCAGCACCTTGGCGATCGCGGCTTCGATCACTTCGGCGCGGGCCAGCAGGATGGCGGGATCATCGCCCGGATGCAGGCCCAGGCGGAAATCGTGGATCGTGCCCGGGTCTTCGCCGCCGATGGCGCTGGGCATTTCGGACAGCACCGTGAAGCCGAAGTTTTCCAGCGCCGGCACCGCGTCAGACAGCGGCAGCGAACCGCCATGCTGATAGACCTTTAGCCGCAGCTCGCCCTCAGGGTCGCTGTCCAGCCGGTACAGCCGCGCATCGCGGCCCAGCGGGAAGGCGCTGTCACCACTGGCCAGCACCCGCATCCGGCGGATGTCGCGCGCGGCCTCCGTCGCGCCGTAGGCGTGGCGATAGGTATCGGGGAAGGCATCGGCAAACCGGGTGGCCAGCGCCGCCGCGCGGGTTCCTTCGCCGGCCAGTTCCAGTGCCTGTTCCACCGCATCGGACCAGCCGCGCAGCATGTCCTGCAAGCGGGCGTCGATCGCGGCGGCATCGGGCAATTGCGCGCGGCCGCGGAAATCCAGCACGTAACGCAGCGTTACCAGGTTGCCGCCTTCGACCTGCAGGCTCCAGTCCAGCGTGTCGGCCCCGGTGCTGTCTTCCAGCAGCTGCTGGATGCGCAGGCGCATGTCGGTCGACAGGTCATCCCGCGGGAACCACACGAAAGCGAACACGTGGCGCGCCAGTGGGGCCTGCACCAGCACCAGCCGCGGGCGAGGACGGTCGGTCACGGCCATCATGGTGGTGGCCACGCGGGCCAGATCATCCAGCGCGAACCCGATCAGCAGGTCGTGCGGCAGCACTGTCAGCGCATGGATCAGCGCCTTCGCGTCATGCCCGCCCGGGTGGAATTCCAGCCGTTGCAGGATCGTGGCCATGCGCTGGCGCAGCAGGGGGATTTCTTCGGGCGGGGTGCCAAGGGCCGCACTGGTCCAGATCCCGGCATGGACAGACAAAGCGGCGGCTCGCCCGTCAGCATCGGGCAGCGGTACGATGAACAGGTCCAGCGGCACGCGCCGGTGGACATTGGACAGGCGGTTGGCCTTGATGATCAGAGGGCTGCGGCCGCCTTCGTCAAACCACGCGAAAGCCTGGGCAAAGGTGTCAGCGGCCAGCAGTTCGCGGGCGCGGGCGCGGCAAATGCCAAGTTCGCCTTCCTGCTTCCCGTCGCGGTGGTGGATCAGGTGGCCTAGCTGGGTCAACATCCCGCCAGCGAGCCAGCGCAGCAGCGCCGAGCCTTCGCCGTCTTCCACCAGCCCGGCATCGGTGCCCAGGCGGGCTTGCATCTGCGGCCAGTCGGCCACGGCGGCGCGCACATCGGCCAGCACCGTTTCCAGGGCTGCCCCCAGATCACGCCGAGCCTTGGCCTCCATGCGCGGGGTTTCCAGGTAGACCAGCGATTCGGGATGCCCTTCCCCTTCGTCCGTGGGCAGGGCCAGCAGTCGCCCTTCGCCATCGCGCAGGGCCTGCAACACCGGATGGACCAGCTGGTCAATCGCCAGCCCATGGGCGGCGACCGCGCTGGCGATGGAATCGACCAGGAACGGCATATCCCGGTTGCACACGGCAATGCGGGTGACCCGGCGGGCACCTGCGGCGCTGCGGATCAGCACGGATGCTTCCCCTTCGCGGCGCTGCCTGGCGGCTTCCAGCAGGAACAGCGCGACGTCGGCCAGGTCATCCCCGGCCAGTTCCGGTTCGCCGGGCAGATGTGATTCCGCCACTGCCTCACACAGCACCGCCGCCAGCCGCGCGTCTTCCGCCGTCAGCTTCGATGGGGCGCTGTCCTTGTCGATCGAAGTCGCCAAACTCTCTCTCCCGCCTGGTCTATGACCTGTCAGCGCCCGGACGGCGATGCAGGTTCCTCAAAGGTCGTGCGTCACCCGCGTAATGCTTCCTGTACCAGTTCCAGGGAACGGCAGCGCGCCTGCGGATCGTAAGTCGCGCCTGACAGGATAATCTCATCAGCCTGTGTCCGCTCGATGAAGCGGGCCATCCGTTCCCTTACGGTGGTGGGCGAACCAACTGCACGGGCCGTTCCAAGCCGTTCCAGCATCCCTTGCGCACTGGCATCCAGCGTCTGGCGGTAATCCTTCACCGGCGCCGGCAGCTTGCCCGGATCGCCGCTGCGCAGGCGCACGAACGACTGGTCCTGGCTCGATGCCAGCAATTCCGCCTCGGCATCGGTTTCCGCGGCGATCACCGTCATCGCTGCCATCGCATGGGGCTTGTCCAGCGTGGCGGAGGGGCGGAACTGGCTGCGATAGGTGGACAGCGCGGCATCCAGGTGATCGGGCGCGAAGTGGCTGGCAAAGGCATAAGGCAGGCCCAGCGCCGCCGCCAGTTGCGCCCCGAACAGGCTGGAACCGAGAATCCACATTTCCACCGCCGCCTCGAAGCCCGGGGTGGCGCGGATCGGCAGGTCCAGGTCGCCGGCAAACAGTGCCCGCAGTTCGACCACGTCTTGCGGGAAATATTCGGCGGCGCGGTGCAGGTCCTTGCGCAGGGCCTGCGCCAGGATACCCGCAGCACCCGGCGCGCGGCCCAGGCCCAGGTCAACCCGGCCCGGAAACAGCGCATCCAGCGTGCCGAACTGTTCCGCGATCACGAACGGGTTGTGGTTGGGCAGCATGATCCCGCCTGCGCCGATCCGGATGGTGCTGGTGGCATGGCCGATATGGGCCAGGACCACGCTGGTCGCGCCACCGGCAATGCCCGGCGTGGCATGATGTTCAGCCACCCAGAACCGCTTGTACCCCGCCCGTTCTGCCGCCTGCGCCAGTTCGCCCGCATTGCGCAGCGCGTCGGTGGCGGTCTGCCCTTCGCGGATCGGGACGAGGTCGAGAACGGAAAGTGGGATCATTGTTCGTGGGGTGCTTCCAATTGCTTCAGGTAACCGCGCGCGGTCTCCGCCTCTGGTGATGCAGGTGCGGCGGCCAGGGCCGATTGCCAGCTGGTGCGGGCAGCATCGTCACGCCCGTCCAGAATGGCAATCACCCCCGCCTCCAGTCCCACGGCAGGGTCCTGCGGCGCAAGGGCGGCGGCGGTTTCAATGTAGGTCTGCGCCTGCGCCAGTTCGCCGCCGCGCCGCGCCAGTGTGGCCGACAGCAGCCAGGCAGAGGTCAGCTGCGGGGCATCGCGGCGGGCCTGTTCCAGCGCCTTGGCGGCATCGGCATTGCGCCCCAGCGCCACCAGCGCCCGTGCCCGGTCGGCCGCCACTTCGCCAGCCAGCGTTGGTGTGCCTGCCGCTGACAGGTCAGCTTGCGCGGTTTCAAAATCGGCCAGCGCAGCC
>JBARAF010000432.1:0-13951 GCA_049791695.1 Croceibacterium sp. | reverse complement strand
GTCAGGTAGTAGTACGTGTCGAACAGGTTCGTGACTTCGAATGCGGCTTCCAGGTCATCGGAAGCGTTTCGCCACGTCAGACGAGCATTGGCTACGGTATAGGTGTCGATCTTGCTCCTTGGTGCATTGATTGCCACGCCGTAGATGGCCGATTGGTGACTGATGTCGATCCTTGGGGTAAACGATCCCAGGTTGCCCGCCAATACTTCGTATTGCGCGCCCAGGCTCCATTTCAACTCCGGCGTGTAAGGCGGCAACATCCCGAATTGAACACCTCGGGGATTCGTTGGCCCGCCGGCCGCGGGCTGGATCGAGAGATACTTGAAATCGATGTAGCTGATCGCCCCGTCGATGATCAGACCCGCAACCGGTCGGATCGAAGTTTCCACCTCGAACCCCTTGATCCGCGCGGTGCCGACGTTCGCAGGCAGTCCGCATGGAAACGCCACGCTTGCGGACAGCGGCGGCGGGTTGAACTGCGGACAAGTGTTTAGGATCAGCTGGATGTCTTTGTATTTCGACGAGTAAGCGGCGACGTTTAGCCGGACCCTGCGGTCGAATAGTTCAGACTTCACACCTACTTCCAAGGTGTTGAGCGTCTCGGGTCCGAAGGGCTGCACCTGGGTATAGGCGAAGGGGCGAGGATTGACGCCGCCGCCTTTGAAACCGGTCGCATACTGGACGTAGGTATTCACCGTGTCGGTCACTTGGTAGGCCAGCGCCCCGCGGTAATCCCAGCGATCACCCCGGTACGTGCCGGTTTTGCCATCAAGTAAGGCATTCTGGCCCGACAACAGGTTTCCGTAGCGATCCCGCCGGCGATAGGTGTAGTCTTTGCCTTCCTTGGTGTAGCGAACCCCGGCGGTTGCAGTCAGCCGATCGGTGATATCGAATGCGGCGTGCGCAAAACCGGCCCGGGTGAAGCTCGGCACCGGATCGCCCGACACGAAGACCAGCGCAGAGCCCGGGGTGTAGCGAAGATCCTGCCGGGCCGTGTACAAGATGTCCTGGTCCATCATGAACCCGCCGAGAGTGTAATGCAGTCGGTTGGCAAAAAGATCGCCGTTGAGCCGCAGTTCGTTACTCCAGGAGTTGAAATTCACGGTGTTCGTCCCGCCCAGCGTATGGGACATGGGCGAAAGATCGTCTTCGTTGTTGAAGCCGGAATTGTACGAGCGATAGGCCGTAATGCCGACTAGCTGCAGTGCATCCGAAATAGCCCATTCCGCCTGGCCCGACACACCCCATCCCTTGAAGTCTACCTGACCATCGATGACGGACCTTTGCAGCGCCCCATCGGCCGGTGATTCATACGTCGAATAGTTGCAGTACGGCCCGCAGATGAAACGGGAATCAAATACGAACGGGATGTTCCACGGGTTCGTATCGCCCGGGCCAGTGTAGCTCGCTTCCGTCAGAACGGACCCGGCAATCGCATGCTTTTCGCGGGTTACGTCGCCGATGATGTTGAATTCGAGATCCGGGGTCGCCTCGTAACGGAACTGTGCCCGCACTGCGCGGAAGCCGACCTCACCCTCCTTTGAAAGCAGGCAGTTGGGTGAATCGCGCAGCGCCGGAATTCCGCCGGCCGGGTTCACGGGCACAGTGGCGCCCGCGTTGTTTACATAGGTGGCGCTTCCACCAGCCGGGAAGACACAGCCGAAATCAAGCCGGTCGACGTACCCATCCTGGCTCCTGCTGACCCCGGCGATGCGCAGGGCCGTGCCTGGTGCCAAGCCGATGTCGATCGCACCGCGCAAATCGAGACGATCGCGGCTTCCGTATGTTACGGAAGCGAAGCCCGATCCATCGCCTTTGGGGCGCTTGGAATAGAGCTTGATCGAACCGCCGATCGAGTTCTTGCCAGCCAGAGTGCCTTGCGGCCCGCGCGAAATTTCCACCCGATCAAGGTCGAGCAGGTCGAGGATCGATCCTGTCAGCGTCGAATAATAGACGTCGTCCACATACAGCCCGACACCTGGTTCAAGTGCCGGGTGGAAATCGAACTGGCCCACACCGCGGATATTCGCTGCCAGCGACGGCCCGTGATAGGCGGAGTTCGGCTTCAGCGTTACCGACGGTGCCTGTGCGGCAACTTCGGCAATCGTGTTCTGGCTGCGCGCTTCGAGCATGCTGCCCGACATCGCCGTGATCGCGAGCGGCGTCTGCTGCAGGTTCTGTTCGCGGAACTGCGCCGTCACGACGATATCTTCGACCCGGTCTTGCGATTGTGCATCGGGCGAAGGAGGCGCTTGCCCGTCCGTCTGCGTGCTTTCCTGTGCGTGCGCGGGTCCGGCCAGTGTCGCTGCGGCCAGGATGGCTACCGAGCTCGCGGTAGCGAGCGCCTTTGTGCGTGCCCTCATCATTCCATCTCTCCCTTGCTCTTATATTTGGTCGCAATCAGCCTTTCGGGGCGATCTTGAAGATCCGTTCGGCGTTGCCGTGGCATACCGCGTGCCGTTCCTCGTCCGACAGCGGAGCTTCGGTGATGAACCTCACCGCTGGTTCCATCGGCTGGTAGGAATAGTCGATCGCCCAGAGCACGTTGTTCATGCCGAGCTTGTCGATCGCGTAACGCAGGGCCAGCTGGTCTTCGACGCCGCTGGTCGTGATCACAAAGTTGTCTTGGAAATATTCCGCCATGGAGCGCTTGGTCTTGGGCGACCGCCCCGCAACTTGAGCGCGGGAATTCATGAAATCGACCCGCCAAAGCCAGAAGGGCACGGCCTCGCCCATGTGGCCGATGCATATCTTCAGATTGGGGAAATGATCGAAAACGCCGCTCGCCATCATGCGAACGGCATGGGTGCCGACCTCGACGCCGTAGCCCCACATGGCCGAATCCATGCCGTAGTCGCCCAGAGGGCCCTTCAGAGTGACCGAAGGCGCGCGCGGGTGAATGTAGATGCACCGGTCAAGCGCCTCGGCAGCCTCGAGAATCGGCCAGAACTTGGGATCGTCGAGGTACTCGTCGTTGGTGTGGCTGTTGATCATGAAGCCATTGAGCTTCAACTCGTTGACGGCGCGCTCCATTTCCTTGGCGGCACGTTTGGGGCTCTGCGGCGCCAGGCTGGCGAGACCCGCAAAACGATCCGGGCGCTTGTGGCAGATCTCCGCGAGCCGGTCGTTGGCCAGCCTCGCCAGGTCGGTCGCCGTGTCGGCATCGAACATCTGCACGCCCGGAGCGGTCAGCGAGAGCAGATGCATGTCGATGCCGAGCTCGTCCATCTGCGGAAGACGCTGCTCCTCGATGTCGAGGAGACCCGTGAGAAAGTCCACGCCGGCATAGGCCGCTCCCCCGCCCTCGGCATCGTAAATGCCCCCGACGAGAAGTTTGTCGAGGCTCTGGCTGGGGCCGCGGGAAGCCTTGCGCAATTCCTCTGCAACTTCAGGAATCTGCCAGGCTTCTTCGGTGGCGATAAGACGGACTGACATCGTCGGTTTTCCTTTCAGAAGGCGGCGCTACCGCGGCGGGTGAGCCACAGCGCCAACAAGGCGGCAACGGCGAGTGGGAGGACGGGGATGAAGAAGAACTGGTGCGGCGCGAAAATCCCTGCGCTGGCCACTGCTGACCCTACCAGGGGACCGGCGATCGAACCGACACGGCCGATCCCGAGAGCCCAGCCCAGGCCGGCGCTTCGCAGTGTCTCGGGATAGGCGCTGCCGGCAGCCCCGTTTATTGCATTTTGCGTCCCCGTAACCGCGAAGCCGGCGGCGACGATGAGCAGCGTGAGGCCGAGCGTGGGCCATGCAGCGGCCCCGGTTATCGCCAGGAACGAGGCGCCCAGAAGCGCAAAGGCGCCAGCGGTCTTCCAGCGATTCCATGCCAGCAGCAGGCTCGCGGCGATCCCGCCCAGGGTTCCCCCGGCATGGTAGGCGGTGGTCAGCCATGCGCTCTCTTCCAGGCTGAAATCCGCGGCACGGGTCACCAGGGGGATCCAGGCGTTGAGCAGGTAAACACTCATCAGCACGAGAGCGAAGATCGCCCATATGGCAACGGTCTGGGCGCGGAATTGGGCAGAGTAGAGCCCGCCAACACCGAGCTTGTCGACCACCTCGCCCTGCTCCGGTTCAGGGAGGCCGAGCGGCAACGTCAGTCTGACGAGAAGGGCTGCTATCAAGGGCAGGATGCCGCCAATCAGGAACATCACCTGCCAGCCATTTGCGGCCATCAGACGGGCAGCCACAATACCTGCCACCACCCCCCCGAAGGTAATCCCAATCCCAACCATCCCGGTGGCCGTGGCCCTGAATTTCGGTCCTGCGATCTGGCCTGCCAAGGCAAGGGCATTGGGCAGCATACCGCCTAGTCCGACGCCGACGAGAAAGCGCAACGCTGCAAATTGCCAGATAGTCTGAGCCCAAATGGTGACGATAGATACCAGGCCATAAGCCACGCAGGACCACACGATGATTCTGCGCCGGCCGAGCCGATCTCCCAGTGGGCCAATCACGATTGCGCCGAGCAGGACGCCAGCAAGGGAAGCGCTGAGTACCGGCCCCATTTGTGCCGGAGTGATACCGAAGGCAGTCACAATTGCCGGACCGGCAAGGTTCGCGGCTTGAAGATCGAAGCCCTCTACGATCAGCGCGAAGACGATGATTACAAGGCTCAACCCGGTGCGTTGCAGCGGCATCCCTCATCTCCCCACTCCGCTACTGCGGTAGTGAGGGAGATAATGAACTACGGTTCATTATCTTGTCAACTGCGTCCGTTCACGGTTGACGGCACTTTCACGGTCCCCCCATACTGCTCCGGAGGGGATCGAGAATGTCGACACTTGCGACGAAACCAAGAGCGCGCCGGAATAGTCGCGGGGAAGCGGCAGAACGCATGATCCGAGTGGGTCGCGAACTCCTCGCGGACCGCGATATCGACCAACTGTCGGTCAGGGAAATTGCCGACGCCTCGGGTTCGTCGATCGGTAGTTTTTACAACTGCTTCGGCGACAAGGAGCGATACTTCGACTCGCTCATCGCGGACATGGTTGAACGGCGACAGCTGGCGGCAAAGGCCAATTTTCGCGAGCCCTTCGAACGTTTGCCCGAAGCACTTGCCACCGGCGCTATTGTGAACTTCCGCGAGTACCAGGGAATGATCCGCGCAGCCCTCCGCAAACATCTGGTTGGCACACCCGCCTGGGAGCCCGTTGCCCGGATGAGTGGTGCGTTCGTGGATCAATACCGGTCGCGGTGCAGCCAGCATCTGGGGCGTCCGCTCACCCGCAGCGAATCCCGGCGCATCGCTTTCGCGTTTGTCTGGCTATACGGAATGTTGATGCAGCAGGTTATGGGGATCACGAACATCCACGGGTACAATATCTCGGACGCCGATTTTACAGAGGATGCGGTTCGCGGTTTCATAAGCCTTCTGGAAAACGCAATCAGCAAGCCCGATAGCTGACTTAATCCGAGTTGGGACTGGGATCCATCATCGGGGTACTGCCAGAGCGCGGGACCGACATCTGCCACAAGAAGGTGCGGCTCGCCGGAGCCCGGCAGGGCAGGCCGACAACTCCGACCTTCTGATGCATATGTTGACGCAAGGGCTTCGGCGCAGGAGTTTTCAGCCAACGATGGCCGGCCGGCCACATTGCAGGTCGATCACCCCCACCTGTGCCACGCCCAGTTTCAACCCGGCAACTTCCAGCACCTGGTTCAAAATGGAATCGATGCCCGGCGCCAATCCGGTCAGCGTATCGGTCAGGCTGCTGGTCAGGCTGTTGTCCGACAGTCCGAGCCCGAGGTTCAGGCCCAGCGCCTGCACCTGATAATTCACGTCGTTGACCAAGGCATCCAGGGTAACCGCGACAATATCGATGGTGCCCGCTTCCTTGCGGACGTCGGCTTCGATTTCCTGCGGCGTGAAATGCAGCTGTTGGGTTTGCGCCCCGCCGATGGGTACGTCGGATTCACCCTTCACCCGGACGAGCGCGGTTTCCAGCACTGTCGCCGGCGCGAGCGCCAATTCTTGCGACATGTCGGAGAACTTTGCCTGGTCAAAGCTGGCCAGAGCAATCCGCCCGACGGAAGGACGAACATCAACCGTTACCCCGGCATCCGGATCGTCGCGGGTGCAATTGATATCGCTGATCTGCGCTTCTGCCGATGCCAGTTCCACAAACAGGGGCACATTGACCTTTGCCAACGGAAGAACGGGCGTGGCCGTCTGCACATCAATGCCGATCCGCGTCTGGGCTGTCCGCAGGATCACATCCCCTGCGGTATCCAGTGTCAGCCAGGGCGAGCGCACATAACCGTAACCACCAGCCAGCTTGACGACTGCCTTGGTCGATCCTGCCAGCGTGAAGGCCAGATCCACGGAATAGGTTTCACCCTGCGTGGCTTCAAAGATCGATCGCAGCAAAGAATAGGCGTCGACAGCGGCGTGCGACCGTCCGTCATTCACGGTCAGCCGGGCAAATTTGCCAAGATCGATAAGCTCCGACATGACCACGTCCTGGCCACCAACTTTATCCGCTATTTCCAGCAGCAAATCCGCGGCGCTGCCATTGGTACTGGCGGCCATGGCCTTGATGATATCGGAAGGCGCCATCGGCTGGTCCAGCGCGTCACCAAAGGTGGCACCGGGAACACCCTGACCGTTACGCATAGCCTCCGTAAAGGCCATGACGTTGATTTCGGTGTTGGCCAGCTGGGTGATGTCGCCGACCGACAGGTTCAATTCCACGCCGACAAGCCGAGACAGCAGCATGTTGGGCAGGCCGCCAGAAAGCGTTGCAAGCCGCGTGCCCAGATCGAATGCCACCAGGTCAGACCGCGCAGCGGTGGCACTGGCCACAACTTTTGAACTGTCGTTCCCGGTGAAGATCCGGGCAAAGAACAGGGGCACATCCTGTTCCAACTGCACGCGGGCGGCATTGGGGGTGGTCAGGCCCGGTTCGAAGCGATCGTGATAATTGATTGCCTCGTCCTGCGTATATATTCCCGGGTCAAATTTGCTGATGCGGATATTGGCCTCGCGGCTTTGCTGGATCATTGCGACCACGGCGGTTTCGCCTTCGTTCGCAATGTCACCGCCAATCGCGGCCGCGGCGGCCGCGTCGGCAATGCCCTGCAGCCGGCGTTCGGCAAGATAAAGTGACCCAAGATCAAGCACCAGGGCGGTGAGGCCGAGAAGGGCGGGCAACGAAATGGCTGTCAGGATGGCGGCGGACCCACGTTCGTCCTTTATCAGCGAAGAGAGTTTGCGCTGCTGCATGGCCGTTCTCAGTTATCGGAGAGTTCGATGGTGGCTTGGCGGGTGACGTCGGATGACGGCATGGGCACCAGCGATTGGCTGAACAGGACGCTTTTCGACCCGTCATAGACCAGCGTCACAGTGAAGAACCGGCCTTCCACGGCGGTGCTGACAGTGACGTCATTCGGATCGATGAGGCCGCTGTGCAACAGGCTGCTGTCGATCGACTGATCGATCAGCATCTGCCGTTCGGCTGCATTCAGTGAACCCAGGACAGATCTTGCAGCCTCGTTCGCCACTTGCTGCAGGGTGGTGGCTGTCGCAAACCACATGCCATAGCTGAACAGCCCCGCGAGCAGCACAATCATGAGCGGAATGGCGAAGGCGGCTTCGATGACAACGCTGCCCGCTTCATCGGCCCACGCACGGACGCACGACCGCAATGGGTGCTGCGGTTGCCGCGGGGCAAGGGGGCCAAGGGGGGTGGAGGTCAATGCCATTCCCAACAATATGGCATTGAAAGCGCAACCGCGTATTTCGCCTCAGGAAAGCCGAAATTGCACAATTTGTAAAATATTCGCGGCCGCGGAAGCCTGGTGTACACCGTGTAAAATTCACCCAATGGTTAAGGGCGTTCTAATGGCTAAATTCGAATATTCCTGGGAATTTGCAGACCTTTGCCGACATTCGCCCGATACCTGACGATCATTGATGGTGGCTATCCGGAGTCAGCAGGATAACAGCACCTTCCATGCCGTAAGTGCCTTGCAACGGGACAATCGCCGCCTGCACATCCAACGGTTTGCCGCGATTGGAAATCATTCGCGATGGCAGCTTCTGCGAACCTTCGCCGTGCAGCACTTTTTCCAACGCATTGCGGAACTCAACCCGCGAACCAATGTCGACCAGATCAGAGATCGGAACGCCAAGGATCCGGTTTTCCGGCAGGCCGATGAAATCACACATTGCCGCGTCAACTTGTTCGGCCGTTCCGCGTACTGAAACCCGCAGGGTGCCTATCTCGCCATGAAGGGCCATGGCGTCCTGGATAGCGCTTTTGACATCGGTCATGCGCTGGCTCTGCAGTTCGGGTGTGATGTCCTGCAGGATCAGGATGTTGAAGTCCCGCCAGGGGATGACGCGAAATCTGATCCAGCCATTGATCGCCATCGGCGATGGAATTTCAACTGCCGCGGGCCGGTTCGATTCCCGGGCCCGCACGGCTATTGTTTCCAACAACGATCCGTGCACTCCGGGCAGATCGATGAAATTGCTGCCAATCATGCCAACCTTTGAACTGCGGCAAAGTGCAGCGGCAATGGGATTGGCATGGCGGATCCGCATGTCGGCATCACAGATGATCATGCCGACTTCGATCCAAACAGAAAATTCTGCCAGAACATCCAGGACGCATTGCTTATCCGCCCCGTCAAGCGTCGCGCTGGAGCCGGCCATCCGTTCGTAATCAGCCATTCCCATCAAGACGTGGGTCTGTCGATTATGGTTGGATATAAATACCGGATGCTGATTGGCTTCCTCCCTGCATCGGGCGAAATGTTTGACGAATTCGGCCGCAGAAATTGCGTTCGTCGAAATCTTTTCCGCCTTCACGGTGGCCCCCCAATTTTCTCTGCAAGAGCCTGCAAGACGCTGCAAGAGCCTGCAAGTACCTGCAATCCATATTTTTTATTCTAGCACGTCATAGGCTAATCCTGCAACCAAGCGAAAATGCGTTGGCCGTGAAAGGCCAGCCGGCAACCCTGGTCTTGCCAAGGCAAATGCACCTCCGGATCAAGGGTGCGTCTGGGTGACTGGCGCGGGGAATGGCCGCTGCGGCCTCCAGGTTCGGCAAAGTTATTCAGGGAAATCTTTTTGCACCGTTTCCGGTTGGCGCGGATCCTTTTGGGCTTCGTGGGGGTCAGAACAGGGCTTTGGGCAAGGGAAATCGGGCGCGGCTGTTTGCGCCATTGGTCCAAGTCTGAAACAAGGTACCCGGCCGGGCAGCCGCCTGCCTCCGGAGTGCAAGGTCATCTGCTTTTCCGCAACTGCCAGCATCACCGCAGGGGTGGTTCTGATCGCCACCGGGGCCTTCACCATGGTGCGCACGCGCGAACCGCGAGAAATACCCCTGGCAGCGATCCCGGCGATATTTGGTGTTCAGCAGCTTGTGGAGGGGGGCCTGTGGCTGGGCCTGCCAGCCCAGACCCCGGCGACCAGCATGCTGGCAATCATTTACCTGTTGTTTTCCCACGTCATGTGGCCCCTGTTCGTGCCATTGGCTGTCTGGTTGATCGAACCTTCTGCGTTGCACCGTCGGCGTATTGCCTGGGCAATTGCCGCAGGCGCAGCAACAAGCCTGTTCTTTCTGGCAATCATCATGTCGGAACCGGTTTTTGCGGCGATCGAAGGCTCGCACATCAAGTATCATTTGCCCCATCCGCATGAAGAAATTGCGATCATTTTTTATGTGACCGCCACGTGCATTGCGCCTCTGCTGTCCAGTATAAGATCGGTCAGGCTGCTCGGATTGTTAATTACCGCTTCGATGATTGCATCCTATGTCATTTACGCAATGTGGTTCGCTTCGGTTTGGTGTTTCTTCGCTGCGTTGGTCAGCGGCGTGATCTTCCTGCATTTCCGCAGTCGCCCCAAAAGCGTCCAATTGATCTAGGGATCCGGACCAGGGCCATTGCGTGTCCCGTCGCCGGAAGGGGAACTCGGCTTATCCAGGCGCGCCTGGCGGGGCCGCTTAACCAATTGGTTGCCTTGAACGGCTAAAATCGCCGCATGGCAAAGTATTCACGATCTCCCTTCTTGCTGCTGGCTGCGGTGGCGGTGCTGACTGGTTGCGGCCTTTCGGCCGAGGAAAAGGTACGCCGCGCGGAAGAAAGCTTCGCTGCGCACCAGTTCGCCAGCGCGCGGCTCGACCTCCTCGGTGCGCTGGAAGAACGACCGGAAGATCGCCGGGCCAAGGAACTGCTGGCGCGGACGCTGCTGGAACTGGGTGATGGCGAGGCTGCGGCCGCTGCGCTGGAACGGCTTGCGGCCAGCGGCGCTGCCCCTGCGGACCTTGCCGTCCTGCGCGCCGAGGCTGACCTGCTGCGGGGCCGGTTTCGCGAGGCGATCGACAAGGTTGCCGCTGATGCAACGCCCGACGCCTGGCGCGTGCGGGCGCTGGCCCATATGCGGTTGGGTGACGTTGCGGCGGCCACCACGGCATTCGCCAATGGCGCCAAGGCAAAGGGTCCGGCTGCTCGGTTGCTGGCCGAACACGCCCGTTTCGAATTGGGCCGGGGTGACCGGGCGGCGGCGCGCAAGCTTGCCGAAGCTGCAATGGCGGCGGATCCCAAGGCGCTGGAAGCACAGATCGCCACGGCGCAGGTCGCCGCTGCCGACGGTCGGCTGAAGGATGCCCTTGCGGCATACCAGGCTGCGTCTGCGGCCTATCCCGAAAGTCGCCCTGCGCTGATCGGGCGGATTGCCACGCTGGGAGATCTTGGCCGTACGGCAGAGATGACTCCGCTGCTGGAGGATCTTGCCCGGCGTGCGCCGGATGACAACGCCGTTATCTACCTTGGTGCCCGACTTGCTGCGGCGACGGGCGACTGGGAAAAAACGCGCAAGACCCTGCAGGGCATGGAAGCGCGGATGGACGAGGTGCCCGAGGCGCGCCTGCTGTACGGGCAGGCCCTGGCCGAGCTTGGCCAGAATGAGCAGGCAACGGTCAACCTGCAAAGATATGTTCGCCGCAACCCCGGGCACCGCATGGCGCGGCGCCTGCTGGCAGAGGCGCAGCTTGCTTCCGGGGATGCCGCTGCCGCTGTTGCGACGATCCGCCCACTGGCCGTCCGACCGGAAGCGAACCCACAGGAACTGGCCGTCATGGCTGCTGCCAGCCGTGCGGCGGGATCACCCGATGCGGCAGCTTTTGCCGCGCGCGCGCAATTCCCGGCTGCCGAAATGCTGGCGAGCGAACTGGCGCTGGCGGACAACGCGATGAAGCGGGAAGACTGGCAGGGCGCGGCACGCGCCTATCGCCGGATCGTGGAAGTTACGGATGGCCGGAACGTGCTGGTGCTGAACAACCTGGCCTATGTCGAAGGCCGGCTTGGCAATCATGACGCCGCCTTGAAGCTGGCGAAGCAAGCTTTGGCGATTGCCCCAGACAACCCTTCGGTGCTGGATACCGCGGGATGGCTGATGGTCCAGGCCGGTGATCGAACGGGTGGCCTGCCCTTGTTGCGCAAGGCTGCGCGTCTGGCGCCGAACAATCCGGCGATAGCCCGCCATCTGGCCGAAGCCGGGCGCAGCTGAGCGGCTGCGCCCGTTCGGGGAAATTCAGGCGAAGGCCGGCTGCCGCTGCGCTGCGGCCGGCACCTGACGACGGCGACGGCTGGCAAAGGCGACGCCGGCCAGGCCGAAACCGAACAGCACGATCATGCCGGGCTCAGGAACCTGGGTGCCACCCGAACTGCTGGTCACCGCGCCGCTGGCGGAGGTCACATTGCCTGCGCCGGTAATCGACTGATAACGGATGAAGAAGTTATCGAGCGTGAGCGAGCTGACCGGAGCGCCGAAGTTGAGCGTCAACGTGCCGGTGCCGGTGTTGCCAGTGGTAACGCCGCCGTTGTTGCCGCCACAGCTGTTGCTGTCCCCGCCCTTGAAGCAGACGTCAACATTGCCAATCCCGTTCGGATAATTGGAATCGAGGACGGCATAGTCGAAGGTGCCCGTGCTGCTGGCACTGGCGATGTCGGGGTTGGTATCGAACGCGAAGCTCGAAATGCGCGAGGTCAGGCCGCTGTCGGTGGTGTTGGCGACGCTGTAATCGAAAGTGTAACCCGTTGAGGTCACATCGGTCAGCTTGAAGGTGGTCGAACCGCCGAGGCCATCGATCACGTTACTACCATCGACAAAGCCGTTGTAGGCGAGGGTGAAGCTGGTGCCGATGTCGGCCGCATCAAGCGTGATCGGATCGGCCAGTGCCGGACTGGCGATCAACAGCGCAGTAACGGCAGTAGCGCAGCGGAGAATCGACTTGCGGATCATAATCATGCCCCCAGAATTTATCTGGGCTGGGGGTGCATGATCAGTTGGACAGGCGAAAGCGGCATTTCGCGGCTGTCCTGTTTCGGTTCAGAATGGCGATCGCATGTTTACGGGCTGCCGGCAGCTCAGCGGCTGAAGGCGATGACTTCGATGGCGAGCGGAGGACCGCCGGCGGCAATCGCCAGCAGGCGGTCGACATTCGGATGGGCGCCCGGGCGGTTGCGGGCATCAGCCGTATGCTCGGCGAACAGGGCCAGGCCGTGTTCGGCCGCATTTGCATCGAGGGTCCCAAAGGACTGCTGCAGGTAATTATAGACGGCCAGCGAACCCTGCTTGCCCGGCTGATTTTCGATGCTGTCGACAACGACTCCTCCAGTGTCGACAAGATTGACGCGCTGGATGCCATCGACCGGCGGCAATTGCTGCAGGTTGTCCTTGAACGTCGCGCCCGGTTGAATCATCGCCAGCATTTCCTGAATTCCTGAGTTGGTCGCGCAAGACAAATGGCGCCTTTCAGGGAAGGCACCCCGCTTGCGTCTGCGCTGCGGGGCCTTTGCCAGTCATCCATGCCAGGCGCAAATCAGTGCGCAACCTCCGCCTGTCCCGCTGCCCAGCCTCCGCCCAAGGCGCGGAACAGATCAATCTGGGCGCGGGAGATTGCGGCGTTCTGGACGGCGAGCTGGGCCTGAGAATCTGCCAGTGTCCGTTCCGCATCAAGCCGCACCAGTGAATTGATGGCACCTTCCCGCGCCTGCGCCCGGGTAATGCGGGCAGCGCGTTCGGCTTGCTGGCTGGCTGACCGCAAGGCTTCGCGCCGTTCCAGCGCGCGGGCATAGTTCGACAGGGCGGTTTCGGTTTCCTGCAGTGCCAGCAACATCGTGCCATCAAACGCGGCCAGGGCTTCCTGCGCGTCGGCTTCGGCAGCGGCGATGCGGGCGCGGGCGGGTTCCTGGTTGGGGAAGTTCCAGCTGAGCAGCGGGCCAAGCAGCCAGCGCAGCGGGCCGCCGGTCAACAGATCGCCGATGTCCGTCCCGCTTTGCCCGACCGAAGCGCCGAGGGTGATGCGGGGGTACAGGTCCGCCGTTGCCACCCCGATCTGCGCGGTGCGCGCAGCCAGCCGCCGTTCGGCAGCGCGGATGTCCGGCCGGCGGGCCAGCAGGTCAGCCCCGCTGCCGACCGGGATAACCGAGCTCACTTCCAGCGCCAGGTCCCGTGTCGCGGCGATGGCCGGCAGTTCCGCGGGCGCGCGCCCGGTCAGCGTGGCGAGACGGAACAGCGCCGCCTGACGGGCCGCTTCTAGTGCAGGGATTTCTGCCGTGCGCTGTTCCCGCAAGGTGCGGATCTGGGCCAGGGCAAGGCCATTTTCCAACCCTGCGTCATAGCGCCGCTGGGTCAGCCCGAGCGACTGGTCGAGCAGCGCGACGATTTCCCGCGCCACCTTCACCTGTGCCGCCCCGGCAGCCGCATCGGCATAAGCGAGGGTGGTATCGGCGATGACCATTACCCGCACCGCATCGGCATCGGCCTGGCTGGCGGCGAGGTCTGCCCGGGCTGCCTCCACGCCCCGGCCAACGCGGCCGAACAGGTCCACTTCATAACCGATCTCAATCCCGCCATCGTAGGACCAGCCCTGCCGGTCGGCCCCGGGCAGCGTCTGGCTTTCAGGCTGGCGGGCATAACTGCCGCCGACACCCACGGTGG
>JBARAF010000431.1:0-10122 GCA_049791695.1 Croceibacterium sp. | reverse complement strand
GACCCTGCTGGGCGTGTGGCTGGCGCGCAAACCGGCAGAGGGCACCGCTTAACTGGCAGCGGCGGGAAATTCGTCAAACAGCGCGCCCGCCAGTTTGCGCGCCACGGCATCGTCGCTCCAGCGATCTTCGCCTTGGCGGGTCAGCATCGTCGCGCGGCCTTCCCACAAGACGTCACCCGATGCCGCATCGCGGATCCGCAGTTCCATCCGGGTGGAGATGAGCGCGCCCAGTGGCTTGCGCAGGTCCACCGCAATGCCAATCGCGGTGCTGGTGCCGTGGGTGCCAACGCCCACTTCCATCGCGCCGGAGACCGGCTTGCGCCGTCCTTCCGCCGGTTCAACCTGGCGCTGCACCACGCGCAGTTCTGCTTGCTGCCCGCCTTCAGGCATGGCCGCTGTGGTATCGTAACCGGCGGCCGCCAGCCGGTCGATCACTGCTGCTTCAAAGGTTGCCTGTACCCGCCCGTCCGCCAGTCGCTGGCCCGCCTGGCCCAGGGTAATCGGCCCATGGCCCAGCGTGGCCGGATCAATCCCCTCGGCGTGGAAACTGGCCACATCCACTTCGCCTTCACGATCATCCTGCCGGGCCGAATCAAATCCGCGGCGTTCGGGCCAGGATTGATCCTGGCGGGACCGATCCCACCCGGACCAGTCGCGCTGACCATAGGGTGAAGGTCCGAACTGCGCTGCGGCGGGGCTGGCGGAAAGGGCCGAGGCGGCAAGCAGCAACAGGGCAAGGGCGCGCATCAAGGTCTCCGCAACAGCAAGGGTGCGGCCAAGCCTAGGCCCCCGCAGATGAACGGCAGGCGACCGGGCGGCGCAAATGCCCGGATCGCACGGACCTTCTCACATGCGAAGACGGCCGCCCTTGCAGGCGACCGTCCCACTGTTCCAACCAAGGCGCTGCTATTGCCGCGCCATTGCTGTCACAGGCTGTGTTTCAGCGCGCTCATCTGGTCATGCCCCGCACGGACGGAGACGTTGGCTTGGCGGATGACCTGTTTGGTCGCCGCGGACAGGCCATCGTCAGCCAGGGCGGCTTCGAACTTGTCCTTGATGTGGTCCTCACCGCGTTCGACTTCGTTGATCACGGCCTTGTCATCCTGGCCGGTGACTTTCGCCTTGAGATCGAGGAAGGCTCGATGCGCCCCGGCCAGTATGGTGCCATCGTCTTCCGGATTTCCGCCGAGGCTGGTGACCTGGCGCTGCAGATCGGCCACCACGGCCTGACGTTCCTGCGCGCGGGAAGTGAACTGGGCGGCGAAAGTCTTGTTTTCAATTTCAGCGGCAGCCTCGCGATAGCCGTCGACACTGTCGAGCGTCGTCGCGATCAGGGAATTCAACGTGCTGATGTCGTGATTGGTGTCGGCCATGATCGGCGCTCCTCAAGGGGTGACTTAGACCGACAGAACGCCTTGGTCAGGCAGGAGTGCCACGAACCATCGCGCCGCAAGGTCTGATCACCGCCCGGCGGCCTCCTGTTCAGCCCACAGTTCAATCCGCACCATCGCCAGTTGGAACAGATCGGACGCCACCAGATCGGCCAGCCAGCCGCGCACCGCAGGGGGAGCGCAGGCCGCGAACCAGTCCGGTTCCACGGCGGCGAATTGCCGGACAAACGGAAACAGCGCGATGTCGTTGAACCCGCGGGTTGCCCCGGCAAGACAGCCTTGTTCCATCAGCCGCTCGTCGAGCTCCGCCAGCATCCCCAATCCGGCAGCGCGATGGGCCTGCGGATCGACATCATACCGGTGGGCATATTTGTAGCGATCAAGGTGATGTTTGAACGCGCCGTCGAACCGCGCGATCAGTGCTGCATCGCAATGCCGCAGCCAATGCTCCGGGTCATGTCGTGCCAGGGCCCAGCGCATGATATCGATGCTTTCATCGATCACCGTCCCGTCCGCCAGGACGAGCACCGGCACCGTTCCCTTGGGCGAGGCCGCGAGCATTGCGGCAGGCTTGTCGCGCAACAGCACTTCGCGATGCGTATAGGCCGTCCCGCTGACCAGCAGCGCCATCCGCGCCCGCATCGCAAAGGGGCAGCGACGAAAGCTGTAGAGGACGGGGCTGTCCGGCATCCTGTACGTTACTTCGGCGTCGAACCGATGATATCGGCAAAGCGATCGAGCAGGCCGGCCGCGGCAGGCGAGGCCAGCTTTGGCCCCCGGACGAGCAGCCATTGCGCCGATGGCAGCGCGTAGGGCAGCGGGACAAGCCCGGTGGCGTGGCGCTTCTTCACATGTTCGTCGAACAGTACGCCCATGCCTTCGCCGCGACGGATCATTTCCGCCATCACATCGCTAAATTGGACCTGAATGGTCGGTCGATCCGTGCCAATTCCAGCCTGGCGAAGGGTGTTCAGCACCCATTTTGCCGCGCTCGACCAGACGGGCAGGAGCAGCGGTTCGGTCGCCATGGCCTCCGACGAAGCGACCAGTTCGCCCGCACGTTCCGCCTGTACGTACAGCGAACACGGGGCCTCGCGCAGGAAACGTATATCCTCTTCGGCGGTGCCGGGCGCTTGGCTGACCGCAATGCCGAGATCGGCGTAGCCGGATCGCACGACGTCAGAGATGTGCCCGGAATTGTCGAGCGCCTTGAAATCGAACTCTACATTCGGGAATTCGGCAAACAGCTGCGGAAGGGCCGGCTTGATGACGTAATCGAGCAGGTATTCCCCGGCGGCGATCCTGATTTTACCGGACAGCTGCTCGTCGCGCCCCCTCAATCCCTTTTGCTGATCGAGTATCTCCCGGGCGCGGCTGAGCATTTCCTTGCCTTCCTGCGAAAGGACAGCTGATGCACCGCGGCGACGATCGAACAGCGTTCGACCAAGCTCGGTTTCCAGCGCCTGGATCTGTTTGCTCAGCCCGGGCTGGCTTATGCCAAGCGCATCCGCCGTCTTGCGGAAGTTCCCTTCCTCCGCAGCGGCGACGAAGATTTCGAGTTGGCGGAAAGTGACCGGCATTCGCAACGTATAACCTATTACTTCTAACCTTGATAACCCCTTGCTGCATTGCTCCGGCGTTTCATTGTCGGGCAGTTGGCCCCCACCCGGACGCGCGGTGAAATGCCGCCATGGGCAATAGAAATTGAGATTTCTGGGGGAGTGAAATGAGGAACTATTCGGCCATTCTGGCTGCGTCCGTTGCTGCGGTCGCCATCATCGTTGGCGGCCAGGCCCGCGCGCAGGAAGCAGCCACGCAGGCGGATGGCCAGGAAGCATCGTCCGACGTTGCCGGCGGCGACATTCTGGTCACGGCCCAGTTTCGCAGCCAGCGCCTGCAGGACACGCCGATCGCGATTACCGCCATCAGCGCGGCAGCGCTGGAAGAACGCGGCCTGAGCCGCATTACCGACATCACCAACACCGCGCCCAACGTGGTGATGAAGCCATCGGGGTCGGTCTATGGCCCGGCTGCCACCTTGTTCATTCGCGGCGTCGGCCAGATGGATTCCAGCTTCGCGGTGGATCCGGGCGTGGGCCTGTATGTCGATGACGTGTACCGTGGCATCACCTTCGGTTCCCTGATCGACCTGCTGGACCTTGACCGGGTTGAAATCCTGCGCGGTCCGCAGGGTACGCTGGCGGGCAAGAACTCCATCGGTGGTGCGGTCAAACTGTTCACCAAGCTGCCCAAGGGCGATGGCACCGGCTATATCGAGGCGACCACCGGTTCGCGCAATCGCATCGACGTTCGCGCCGCTGCCGATATCTCGCTGGTCGACGATACCCTGTTCGCGCGTATTTCGGGCGTCAGCCGCCACCGCGACGGGTACATGACGCGGCTGGATTACAACTGCTCGCACCCAGGTGCCACCCAGGCGCCGACCTCGACCGCGACGGACAATGGCTGCGTTGCCGGGCACGAAGGCGGGCAGGATTATACCGCTGGCCGCCTGGCGCTGCGCTGGCTTGCCAGCGACAGGGTGGAAGTAAACCTGGCCGCATCGCGGCTGGTTGACGACAGCGAGCCGCCGGCCACCAAGCTGATTTCTCTCGCGCCGCCAGCCGCCAACACGCCCGGTTTCCCGGATCGCAGCGTGTTTTACACCGCGCCGCAATCCTACACCAACTATTCGACCTATCAGATCCAGTCCTTCACGGATCCGGCCAACTATGCCGGCCTGCCGGGCGCGGGCACCCATCCGCCGATGACGTTCCCGACCAACAACCGCATCCGCGCGTGGGATCTGGCCGGGACCATCAATGTCGAACTGGGTGACAACCTGTCCCTGCGGTCGATCACGGCGTACCAGTACACCGATGGCCGTTACAGCACCGACAATGACGTTTCGCCGTTCGGCATCAGCGGCGGCACCTTCCGCCAGCGGTTCCGCCAGTTCACCCAGGAACTGCGGCTGAATGGCACCGTCGACAGCCTGCTGGACTGGACGCTGGGCGCCTACTATTTCCGGGGCAAGGGCTACATGACCGGCGTGAACTTCGTGTCGCCCGGCTTGCCGAACGAGACGGTGAACGGGGTGGACGATTACATCCCCTCGACCAGCAAGTCCGCCTTCGCTCATGCCGTTTTCCATCTGACGGACCGGCTGAACGTGACGGGGGGCGTCCGCTACACCCGTGACGAGAAGGACTATTCCTTCCGCCGCACCAACGTGTTCCTGCCCGGGCAGCCGACCTATACCACCGCCTCGCGCATCGACGGGCACAGGTCCGATTACAGCGGGGACCGCTGGGATTTCCGCGCCAATGTGGATTACAAGCTGACGGACGATATCCTGGCCTATGCGCAATATTCTACCGGATATCGCGGTGGCGGCGTCAACCCGCGGCCGTTCATCATCGAACAGGCCGTGCCATTCGGCCCGGAAACGCTGAATGCCTATGAAGTGGGCCTGAAGACCGACTGGTTCGACCGCGCCCTGCGCCTGAACGTGTCGGCCTTCATGAACGATTACAAAGACATGATCTTCTCCAACACGGCGCCGACCGTGGTCAACGGGGTCACTCTCAGCCCGGTTAACGGAACCCCGGTGAATGCCGGTGACGGGCGCTTCAAGGGGATTGAGGTCGAAGCAAACCTGGAACCGGTCGAAGGCCTGACGATCGACGGTAACCTCAGCTACCTGGACTTCCAGCTGAAGCGCCTCGGCGCGGCGGGTGCGACGATAGCCGGGATCACCCTGGCCAATATCGCGCCCTACGTGACGAAGTGGAAAGCCGGTGGCGGCATCCAGTACCGGGCGGACCTGGGTGAACTGGGCACCGTGTCGCCGCGGTTCGACATCGCGTACCAATCGTCGTTCTTTACTGCCATCGACAACAATGCCGCTTCGCTGACCCCGTCCTACACGGTGGCGAATGCGCGCGTTTCGTGGCAGTCCAGCAACCGCGATTGGGAGGTCGCGTTCGCCGTGAGCAATCTGTTCGACCGGTTTTATTACCAGAACAAGTTCCGCGGCCCGGCGATCGCTTCGGTGACCGGGCAGCCGGCACCGCCACGCGAATGGTCGCTCAGCCTGCGCAAGAACTTCTGATGCAGGGTGGGGCCGGGATTCAATCGGGCGGTCAGCCTGGCCGGCCCCGGCCCCGCACTATCGTTGCAACCCTCCCTGGTCGGTCCCGAACCTCCTCTCGGGGTCGACACTTTCAGAGGAACCGGGGATTATGAAGCGCACCCACAGCATCCGCAAACTCCGGACGACAACCCTGTCGCTGGTCTCATCGCTGGCCCTGTCGCTGGCCCTGTCGGCCTGCGCGCAACAACCCGCGTCTCCTGCGCCGGAAGCGGGCGTCGCCGCGCCGGGCGTCGATCCGCTGGCTACCGCCGGTGACCGCCAGGTGTTCTTCGGCGATCTACACCTGCACACCAGTGAGTCGCTGGATGCTGCTGCATCGAAGACCGAAACCACACCCGACGACGCCTACAACTACGCAATGGGCAAACCGGTGCGGTACATGGGCGAGGTGCGCCAGCGCCGCGCCCCGCTCGATTTCCTGGCCGTAACGGACCATGCGGAATACCTCGGCAACGTAAAGCGCGCGATGAGCGGCGACATCAGCCTGCCGGGGGACCCGAAGGAATGGCAACGCCTGTTCGGCCATACTGGCGGCGACACGATGTTCGAACTGTTCCGCTTTGCGGCAAGCGGCCTCTATGGTGAGGACAGTCCGGGCCTGGTGGATCCTTCGCTGTCTTTCACTGCGTGGCAGGCCAACATCGCCGCGGCGCAGCGCGCGAACAGGCCGGGCAAATTTACCAGTTTCGTTGCCTTCGAGTATTCGCCGACCTTCCGCAGCAACGGTGCGCACATGCACCGCAATGTCATCTTCCGGGGGCCCGACTTCCCGAACATGCCGTTCTCGGCCACGGATTCCATGCACCACGAAGCCCTGTGGGCCTATGCGGAAAACAACCGCGCGCACGGTATCGAATCCCTGATGATCCCGCACAATTCCAATCTCTCGGAAGGCGGACAATTTTCCTACAACGACACCTACGGCAAGCCGATGGGCGCGGATTACGCCGCGCGCCGTCGCCGCAACGAGCCGCTGGTGGAAATGAGCCAGATCAAGGGCACCAGCGAAACCCGCCCGGAAATGTCGCCGGATGATGAATTTGCCGGGTTCGAACTGATGCCGGCCGAAGGCGATATTGGCGGCGGCTACGTGCGCAGCGGATTGCTGCGCGGGCTGGAACTGGCCGAGCGGCTGGGCATCAATCCGTTCGAAATGGGCTTCACCGGTTCGACCGATTACCATTCCGGCATTTCGGCCACGGAAGAAGACAACTTCCCCGGCGGGCTCGGCCTCAGCGATGTGCAAACCGATGCGAAGTCCATCCTGACCGACCTTTCGCCGGTGCTGCACGCGCCGCTCGCCAATCTCAGCGCATCCGGCCTCACCGGTGTCTGGGCGGAAAGCAACACGCGTGAATCCCTGTTTGCGGCACTCCAGCGGCGCGAAACCTTTGCCACTTCCGGGCCGCGCATTCGCGTGCGGCTGTTTGCCGGGTGGGGCCCGGCCGAACCGCTGACCCAGGGGGCCGACTGGGCCAGGCGCGCCTATCGCTGGGGGGTGCCGATGGGGGGCAATCTGCCGCCGCGCCCGCAGTCCACCACCGCAGGGCCAAACTTCGTGTTCCAGGCGGCGCGCGATCCGCTGTCCGGCAACCTGGACCGGATCCAGATCATCAAGCTGTGGCGCGAGAACGGGCAGTCGAAGGAAAAGATCTTCAACGTCGCCTGGTCGCCCGGCCGCAGCCTGATGGCGAATGGGCGGCTGCCCGCCGTGGGCAACACGGTGAACGCCGCACGCGCCACTTATGCCAACACCATCGGCGCTGCCGAACTGTTCGGCACCTGGAGCGATCCGGATTTCGATCCTTCACAGCGGGCGCTGTATTATGCCCGCGCAATCGAGATTCCGACGCCCCGCTGGGCCACCTATCTCAGCGCTGCCAGTGGCGTGCCGCTTTCTCCCTCAACACCCGCCTGGCTGCAGGAGCGCGCATGGACATCGCCCGTATTTTACACCCCGTAAGCCGGTCCGCACTGGCGCTGGCGACCTTCGCCATCGGGCTTGCGTCCTGCACCCAAGCCGATGCTCCGCAGCATTCAGCGGCCAATGCGGCAGAACCCGCGCAGGCTTCGGCCGCCCCGGCCGGTGGGGCGGACCGCGTGCTGTTGTGGGGTGATACCCACGTCCACACGCGCAATTCCATCGATGCCTATGCCAGCGGCATTGGCAGCACGGATATCGACACGGCCTATCGCTTCGCGCGGGGTGTGCCGGTGGTCTTCCCGCGGACCGGGCAGAAGGTGCAGATCGACCGCCCGCTCGACTTCGTCGTAATCGCTGACCACGACGTCAGCCATTCCGCGTCGGTCCGGCTGGAACAGCGCGAACCGGGCATGATGAACTTGCCGATCGCTCGGCGGTTGCTCGAAATCCTGCAACAGGATGGCGGCCAGGCGTTGACCCGCGCGCAGATGTTCGGCGCCGGCCTGACGCCGCAGGAATGGACCGACTACAAGGCGCAGGTCTACACCAACGAATTCCTGCAAACGAGCTGGGCCGGACAAGTGGCCGCGGCGGAGAAGTACAACGAACCTGGCAAGTTCACGGCCCTGATCGGGTGGGAATGGACCAGTGCGCCCGACGGCCGCAATTTGCACCGGGTGGTATTCACCAACGTGGATGGCGATCAGGCGCGCAAGTTTGTCCCGTTCAGCAACTGGATGAGCAGCAGGCCGGAAGATCTGTGGAGCTACTTCGAACAGACCAAGGCGCGCACCGGGGCTGATTTCCTGGCCATTCCGCACAATTCCAACCTGTCCGACGGACGCATGTTCGCGATGATGGACAGTGACGGCAATCCCTTCAGCGCAGCCTATGCCGAACGGCGCAGTGCGTGGGAGCCGGTGGTCGAGATCAGCCAGAGCAAGGGCACGGCGGAAACCCATCCGCAGCTGTCGCCCAACGATGAATTCGCGGGGTTCGAACTGCGGAACATGCTGCTGTCGGGCGCGCCGACCGCAGTTACCCCCGGCTCCTACGTCCGGCCCGCACTGCTGGCGGGCCTGGCCGAAGAACAGCGGATGGGGCGCAACCCCTTCCATCTCGGGATCGTCGGATCGACCGACACGCACACCGGCCTTTCGACGCTGCAGGAAGGCGATTTCTACGGCAAGATGGGCGAAGATTTCCTGCCCGGCGAACGGTTCGGCCCGAACAGGAAGGCGATTGTCTTCCCGGCGTCGGAAATGTCGGCCAGCGGGCTGGCTGCGGTGTGGGCGGACCATAACGACCGCCAGTCGCTGTTCGACGCGTTCCGCCGGCGCGAGGTTTACGGCACGTCCGGCACGCGCATGTCCGTGCGGCTGTTTGCCGGGTCCGGCTTTACGCAAAGCGACCTGATGTCGCGCGATTTTGCCGCCATCGGGTATCGCAAGGGCGTGCCGATGGGCGGGACACTGGCGCCGCTGAGGGGCCAGGCCGCGCCGCAATTCATGATCCGGGCGGTGAAGGATTCCGTCGGTGCCAACCTGGACCGTATCCAGGTGGTGAAGGGCTGGGTGGATGCCGCCGGCAAGACGCACGAAAAGGTGTTTGACGTTGCCTGGTCCGGTGGGCGCACAATCGGCCGCGATGGCAAGCTGCCGGCAGTGGGCAACACGGTGGACATCCATCGCGCCCGCTACACCAACTCCATCGGCGCGCCAGAGCTGACCGTGCTGTGGAAGGATCCCGAATTCGACCCTGCGCGGGGGGCTTTCTATTACGTGCGCGTGCTGGAAATCCCGACACCGCGCCAGCACCTGTTCGATGCGCTGGCCATGGGGATCGACCCGCTGAGCCTGCCGTTGCCGCCCACCATCCAGGAACGCGCCTGGTCGAGCCCCGTCTGGTATCGCCCGCGATGAAATTGCCCGGCCTGCTGCGCGAACCGCTCGTCCACTTCCTGGCGGCGGGCGGGGCGCTGTTCGTCCTGTTCGGGGCGTTTGATACCAGTGACCGGGAAGGGCGTCACATCCGTATCGGTAAAGAGGAACTGCTGAATTTCATGCAGGGCCAGGCCCAGGTTTATGACGCCCGGACCTTCGATGGTTTGCTGAAAGCGATGAAGCCGGCCGAGCGCGCAAAGCTGGTGCATGACGCGGCCCTGCAGGAGGCGCTGTACCGCGAAGGGGAATCGCTCGGCATCGCCAGGGCCGATCCGCTGATCCGCCAGCGCGTGGTGCAGCAGATGCGGCTGTTGCTGATGGAGGAAGCCGCCGCCGGCATGACGGTGACCGATGCCGAAGTGCAGCGCCATTTTGAAGCCAACCGGCAGGATTACGCTTTGCCAGCGACAGTCACTTTTACCCACGTATTCCTGCCCGGCGCGCAATCGCGGACGCAGGCGGAAAAGACGTTGCAGGAACTGCGGTCCAGGGCCGTGCCGTTTGACCAGGCAGGTCGGTACGGGGAACGGTTCCTGTACCAGATCAACTATGTCGATGTCGGCCCGACCATCGTTGAAAGCCAGTTCGGCAAGGATTTTGCCAACCGCGTGCTGACCCTGCCCACGGGTTCGTGGCAGGGGCCGGTGGCATCGCCCTATGGCTGGCATCTGGTACTGGTCAGCCGGCGCGAACCCGGCCGCACGCCCC
>JBARAF010000430.1:0-4852 GCA_049791695.1 Croceibacterium sp. | reverse complement strand
GCCGACAGGCGGCGGCTTTGCCGATACGCTGCGCAGCGCGCTGGACGGGGTCAATTCCAGCCAGAGCCGCGCCAGCGAGCTGACGGAATCATACGAACGCGGGGAAACGACCGACATCGCCAAGGTGATGCTGGCCCGCCAGGAAAGCGGCGTCGCCTTCGAAGCCACGCTGCAAGTCAGGAACAAGCTGCTGTCCGCGTACCAGGACATCATGCGGATGGGGGTTTGATCTAGATGGCTGACCTCGTTCCTGCATCGACCTCGCTGGCCGCGCCTCTGCGCGATCCGGCGGGCGGGCCGATGCTGACCCGCATCGGCACCTTTGCCGCGCAAGGCCCGGTGAAGAAGGCGTTGCCATGGTTTGCCGGCATGGCCGGGATCGGCCTGCTGGCGCTGACCTGGGCCGCCCTGTCCCCCGCCCCGCAGCGGGTGCTCTATTCTTCGCTGGATGACAGCGAACGCGCATCCGTGGTTGAGGCGCTCGACAAGGCGTCCATCGCCTATTCCATCGACAACCAAACCGGCGCGCTGAGCGTGGGTGAAGACGATGTTTACAAAGCGCGGATGCTGGTAGCCTCTGACGGTGCGCTGGCCGCACCGGAATCCGGCACCCAGATGCTCGACAGCCTGCCTATGGGTGCCAGCCGCACCCTGGAAGGGGACCGGCTGCGCGCTGCGCAGGAACGCGAACTGACCCTGACGATCCAGGAAATCGACGGCGTGCAATCGGTCCGCGTCCACCTGGCCAAACCGGAACGCAGCGTGTTCGTGCGCGATGACGTGCCGCCAACCGCCAGCGTGATGCTGGTCATGGCGCGGGGCCGCCAGCTGTCGCACGATCAGGTTTCCGCCGTGGCCAATCTGGTGGCGGCATCGGTGCCCGGGCTTTCAATCGATGCGGTGCGGATCGTGGACCAGAACGGTCGGCTGCTGTCGCAGGCAAGTGCTGGCGAAGGCGACCGGATCGAACAGCAGGCGCGGATGGAAGACAAGCTGCGCACTCAAGTCGAACAATTGCTCGGGCCCATGATCGGCGCGGCCAATTTCACCAGCGAGATTCAAGTCGAGCTGGACATGAACGAAGTGACCAGCGCCCGCGAAAGTTATGACAAGGACGGAGTTGTCCGGCGCGAAACCACGCAGGCATCGCAAAGCACCGGTCCCGGCCAGGCTGCGGGCGTGCCCGGCGTGCTCAGCAACACCCCGCCCCCGCCCGCCACGGCTGTTGCAGGTCCGCCGCAGGGCACCCCGGCGCCCGCCGCCGCGCCGCAGGGCAATGGTGAAAGCAGCACCAGCCGCACCTTTGAACTGGGCCGCGAAGTGGCCGTGTCCAACCAGGGCCCGGGCGGGATGAAGCGCCTGTCGGTGGCCGTGGCGCTGAACCAGGATGCGCTGAAGGGCATGAAGCCCGCCGACCTGCAGAAGATCCGCGATCTGGTTTCCGCTGCTGTCGGGGCCGATCCCCAGCGCGGGGACAAGGTGGAAGTGATCGTCCGCCCCTTTGCCCCGGTGGAGGCTGAACCGGCCCCGTTCTGGGAAGCGCCGTGGTTTGCGATGGTGGTGCGCAATGGCGTGGCCTTGCTGTCCGTCCTGCTGGTGCTGTTGCTGGTCGTCCGACCGGCGATGAAAGCGCTGATCGGGCGCAAGAAAGGTAATGCCGAGGACGGTGACGAGGGCTTGGTGGACAACGGTGAGGACGGACAAAGTGCCACCCCGCACCTCGCTGCCAACACTTCTGCCGGCGCCCCCGCCCCTGACCGGGAGCATTTGAACGCCCAGATCGAACTGGCCCAGCGGATCGTGCGCGAACAGCCCGACGATGCGTTGCAGGCCCTGCGCCGGATGATCGGCGAAACCAAGACGAGCGAGGCCGCCTGATGTCCGTGATAAACGCAATCCCCCAGTCCGTACCGGGGCCAGACCGGGCCGCGGTGATGGTCATGCTGCTGGGCGAGGATGACGCTGCCCGCCTGCTGGGCCAGCTGACCCCGGAAGAACTGCAGGTGCTCGGCACGCGGATGTGCGACATGGGCGATATCGGCCCGCACGCAATTGCCGATGCGATTGCCAGCTTTGCCCGGTCGACCGAGCGCAGCGGCATCCCGGTGCACAATCGGATCGACAACGTCCGCCGGATCATGGCGGGCGCGGTGGGCGATGTGAAGGCCGACAACCTGATGCGCCGCGTGGCGCCCGATACCAGGCCCAGCAACACCCCCGCACTGGACCTGGCCCGCTGGCTGGAAGCCGATGCGCTGTTGCCGCTGGTGCGCGATGAACATCCGCAGGCACTGGCCGTGCTGCTGGTGCAGCTGGACCCGGTGGTGGCGGCACAGGTGCTGGCCGGATTGCCCGACGACATGCAGACCCCGGTGGTCCACCGCATTGCCCGGCTTGGTCCGGTATCGCCGCACGCGCTGGCGATCCTGGAAGAAAGCCTGGCTGCCCGCATCACCGCCAGCCACGGCGGCAAACCGCTGACGATGGGCGGCGTGCGCGGCGCGGCGGCATTGCTCAACACCGGCGGCAAGGTGGTGGAACGCCGCGTGATGCCGGGCATCGGCAAGCTGGACAAGCAACTGGCGCGCGAACTGGAACACGAGATGTTCAAGTTCGAACACCTGCTGGTGCTGGATGCCCAGATGATGGGGGCGCTGCTGCGCGAAGTGGACAGCGAAACCCTGGTCGATGCGCTGAAGGGGCTGGAGGAAGACCAGCGGACCCCGTTCTTCAAGGCGATGTCGAGCCGCGCGGCCGACGGCGTGCGCGACGAGATCGACGCACGCGGCCGCCTGAAACGCGCCGATGTCGATATTGCCCAGCGCCAGGTGATTGAAGTGGCCAAGCGGCTGGCGGCCGAAGGCGTGATCGTGCTGGGCGGGGCGGACGACGATTATGTCTAGCCTGCCCTTTGCCCAGTTGCAGGGCGGCGGCGGCTTTTGTGCCGACCGCCGGTTCCTGTCGGCGCTGGCCGAACAACCCGATCCGGTGCTGGACCTGCCGCCCGCAGATCCGCTCGCCGAAGCGTTCGAACAAGGCTTCAACGAAGGCATTGCCGCGGCGCAGGCCGAACTGGCGCTGCAAGAGGCGGAACGGGCGGCCGCACGCGAAACCATCGAACTGGCGCTGTACCGGATGGACCAGCAGGGCGCGCAGGAAATGGCCGAACGGCTGCGCCAGACGGTGCTCGCCCTGTGTGAACAGGCGGTGTTGCCACTGGCAGTGGAACCCGAAGGCCTCACCGCGCGCATCGCCCGCGCTGTCGCCATGTTGCAGCGGGCGCAGGATGAAAAGCGCGTGCTGCTGCATCCCGATGACCTGGCGCTGGTCGCCACGCGGCTGCCGCCTGACTTGCTGGTGGAAGCCGATCCATCGGTGGAACGAGGTGGCTTGCGGATCGAAACCCCTGATGGCGGGGTGGAAGATGGGCCGTCGCAATGGCGCCGCATCCTGGATGAAGCCTTCCACGAATGTTGAGCCTTTTCGACACCATACTGGACGAACTGGCCGTTGCCCCGATCAACCTGGCCCCGCGCCGGTTCGGCAAGGTCACAGCCTGTGACGGCGGCCTGATCGAGGTTTCCGGCCTGTCGATCCCGATTGGTGGCCTCGCCCGCATTGCCGATGGCAAGGGCGGCACCCTTACGGCCGAAACCATCGGGTTCCGCAATGGCCGCACCATGATGATGTTGCTGGGCGATACAGTATTGCTGCGCCCCGGCGCGCTGGTGCGCCCGGAAGGGCGGCCGGGGATGCTGGCAGTCGGCCGCGCTTACCTGGGGCGCGCGGTGGACGGCGAAGGCAAGCCGATCGACGGAGGCCCGCCCTTGCACGCGACCAGCGAATGGCCCGCGCAAGGGGTGCGGACCGGCGCGCTCGACCGGTCCAGCGTGATCGAACCATTCGATACCGGCATCCGTTCGATCAACGCCCTGATGACTTTCGGCGTCGGCCAGCGGGTCGGCATCATGGCCGGATCGGGCGTGGGCAAGAGCGTGCTGATCGACATGATCGCCCACGGCGCGGAAGCGGATGTGGTGATCGTCGGCCTGATCGGCGAACGGGCGCGTGAAGTGTCCGACTTCGTCACCCGCCACCTCTCCGGCGAGGCCCGCGCCCGCACCGCCGTGGTCGCCGTTCCGGCAGACCATGCTGCCAACCTGCGTCTGCGCGGGGCCTTGCTGGCCACATCACTGGCGGAACATTTCCGGGCCCATGGGCTGAAAGTGCTGCTGATCCAGGACAGCCTGACCCGCATTGCCCACGCGGCGCGCGAAATCGGCATCCTGCTGGGGGAGCCGGGCGCGGCCCGCGGCTATCCGCCCTCCGCGCTCAACACCATTACCAAGCTGGTCGAACGGGCCGGCAATTCGGCCGACAGCGGCGGTTCGATTACCGGGCTGTACACCGTGCTGGCCGATGGCGATGACCAGAACGATCCGGTGGTGGACACGGCCCGGTCCATCCTGGACGGGCACATCGTGCTGTCGCGCGAACTGGCCCAGCGCGGGCAATATCCGGCGATTGACGTCGGCGCCTCGCTCAGCCGGGTGATGAACGATATTGTCGACCCGTTGCAGCAGGATGCGGCCCGCCGGTTCCGCGCACTGGGTTCCGCTTACGAAGCGAACCGCGATCTGGTGCTGATGGGCGCCTATCGCCCCGGTGCCGACGCGCAACTGGACAAGGGCATCGCCCTGCACCCGCGCATGGTCCAGTTCATGACCCAGCGCAGCGGCGAACACATTGGCCTGGCCGATGCGGCAGAACAGCTGACCGCGCTGGTCGGCCATGACTGAAGACAAGCGGCGGCTGAAACGGCTGCGACTGATCGAACGGGTCCGTTCGGTGG
>JBARAF010000429.1:0-4576 GCA_049791695.1 Croceibacterium sp. | reverse complement strand
GTCTTGCCCACGCCGGCGCCGCCGAACAGGCCGATCTTGCCGCCGCGTGCGTAAGGGGCGAGAAGGTCGATGACCTTGATGCCCGTGACGAGGATCGCGGCTTCGGTGGACTGGTCCACGAATTCCGGCGCCTTGGCATGGATCGGGGCAAACATGTCGCTGCCGACCGGGCCACGTTCGTCGATCGGTTCGCCGATGACGTTGAGAATGCGGCCGAGCGTCTTGGGGCCGACCGGCACGGAAATCTGCGCGCCGGTGCTGCGCACAGCCTGGCCACGGGTCAGACCGTCGGTCGCGTCCATCGCGATGGTGCGGACGGTGTTTTCGCCGAGGTGCTGGGCGACTTCGAGCACCAGGCGGGTACCGTTGTTGTCGGTTTCCAGCGCGGTCAGGATCGACGGCAGTTCGCCTTCGAAGCTGACGTCGACGACGGCGCCGATGACCTGGCTGATGGTGCCAGTGGTGGTCTGGTTAAGGACGGGGGCGGTGGCCATGTTCGTTTCCTTGCCTTCGTAGCCTTAGAGCGCTTCCGCGCCGGCGATAATTTCGATGAGTTCGGTGGTGATCGCGGCCTGGCGGCTGCGGTTGTACTGGATGGTCAGCTTGCTGATCAGGTCGCCCGCATTGCGCGTGGCGTTGTCCATCGCGGTCATCGATGCACCCTGTTCGGATGCGGAGACTTCCAGCAGTGCGCCGAACAGCTGCGTTTTCAGATAACGCGGCAGCAGTTCTTCGAGGATTTCTTCCTCGCCCGGTTCGTATTCCACCACCGCGCCGCTTTCACCAGCCACGGGGGCCGGGGCGGGGACGGGGATGATCTGCTGAACCTTGGGTTCCTGCACCAGGGCGGAACGGAAGGTCGGGTAGATCAGGTGGGCCACGTCGAACTTGCCCTGTTCGAACAGCGCCAGCAGTTCGCCCGCAACCGCAGCGGCTTCGGTGAAGCCGGGGTTGCGCACTTCCGAGGTGTCGAAGTGGGCAGCGGCCAGATTCGGGAAGGCGCGCTTCAGCGGTGCACGACCCTTGCGGCCGACCAGGTAGAACTGGACCGACTTGCCCTGCGCCACCAGCTCGCGCGCCTTGGCCATGGCCGCCCGCACGATGTTGGAGTTGAGGCCGCCGCAAAGGCCCTTGTCGGTGTTGACCACCACCAGCAGGTGGCGCTGGTCAGCCCCGGTGCCGCGCAGCAGCAGCGGGGCATTGTCCTGCCCGGCCACCTTGCCCGCCACGCTGGCCATGACGTCCGCCAGCCGCGTGGCATAGGGACGCGCGGCTTCCGCTGCGGCCTGCGCCTTGCGCAGTTTCGCAGCGGCAACCATCTGCTTGGCCTTGGTGATCTTCTGGGTCGACTTGACCGAGTTGATCCGACCTTTGAGTTCTTTCAGCGAGGCCACTTAGGCTTCCTTAATTACGCGAACTGCTTGGCGAAGGCGTCGAGCGCGGCGACCACCTTGGCCTTGGTGCCGTCTTCGAACTTCTGCGTGTCACGGATTTCGTTCAACACGGCAGCGTGTTCCGCCCGCATGAAGCGGAGCATTTCCGCTTCATATTCGGTCACGCGGTTCACCGGAACGCTGTCCAGGTAACCGTTGGTACCGGCGAAAATGGTGACGACCTGTTCTTCCATGGCGAGCGGGCTGAACTGGGCCTGCTTCAGCAGTTCCGTCAGGCGCGAACCGCGGTTCAGCAGCTTCTGGGTGGATGCGTCGAGATCCGAACCGAACTGGGCGAAAGCCGCCATTTCGCGGTACTGCGCCAGCTCCAGCTTGATCGAGCCGGCAACCTTCTTCATCGCCTTGGTCTGCGCTGCACCGCCCACGCGGGACACGGACAGGCCGACGTTGATGGCCGGACGGATGCCCTGGTAGAACAGGCCGGTTTCGAGGAAGATCTGGCCGTCGGTGATCGAAATCACGTTGGTCGGAATGTAGGCCGACACGTCGCCCGCCTGGGTTTCGATGATCGGCAGTGCCGTGAGCGAGCCACCACCCAGCGAATCGTTCATCTTCGCGGCGCGTTCCAGCAGGCGGCTGTGCAGGTAGAACACGTCACCCGGATAGGCTTCACGGCCCGGAGGACGACGCAGCAGCAGGGACATCTGGCGGTAAGCCACAGCCTGCTTGGAAAGATCGTCATACACGATCACGGCGTGCATGCCGTTGTCGCGGAAGAATTCGCCCATGGTCACGCCGGTGTAGGGCGCGAGGTACTGCAGCGGAGCGGGCTCCGAAGCGGTGGCGGCGACGACGATGGAATATTCCATGGCGCCGTTTTCTTCCAGTTGGCGCACGATCTGCGCCACGGTCGAACGCTTCTGGCCGACGGCGACATAGATGCAATACAGCTTCTTGCCTTCGTCGGTGCCCTGATGCGCGTCCTTCTGGTTGATGAAGGTGTCGATCGCGACGGCGGTCTTGCCGGTCTGACGGTCACCGATGATCAGTTCGCGCTGGCCACGGCCGACGGGCACGAGGGCGTCGATTGCCTTCAGGCCGGTCTGCACCGGTTCCGAAACCGACTGCCGCGGGATGATGCCCGGAGCCTTCACTTCCACGCGGCTGCGCTTGTCGGCCACGATCGGGCCCTTGCCGTCGATCGGGTTACCGAGAGCGTCGACCACGCGGCCCAGCAGGCCCTTGCCCACCGGAACGTCCACGATGGTGCCGGTGCGCTTGACGCTGTCACCTTCGCGGATTTCCGCGTCGGAACCGAAGATCACGACACCGACGTTGTCGGCTTCCAGGTTGAGGGCCATGCCCTGCACACCGTTGGAGAATTCGACCATCTCACCAGCCTGGACCTTGTCCAGACCGTGGATGCGCGCAATGCCGTCACCCACCGACAGCACGGAACCGACTTCGGACACTTCCGCTTCGGTGCCGAAATTGGCGATCTGGTCCTTGATGACCTTGGAGATTTCTGCGGCGCGGATATCCATGTTCAGCCTTTCATCGAAGCTTTAAGCAAGGGCCTTAGCCCTTCATCGCCTGGGCGAGGGAATTGAGACGGGTACGGATCGAGCTGTCGATGCGCTTCGATCCGACGGTTACGACCAGGCCACCCAGCAGTTCGGGTTCGACCCGGGTCTTGAGCTTTACAGTGCGGCCTTCACGGGCGCGCAGCTTGCCTTCCAGCTGGGTCAGCTGGTCATCCGTCAGCGGATGGGCAGACGCCACTTCCGCCGTCACCTCGCCACGCTGGGCGGCGGCGATGGTGTGGAAGGCGCGAATGACACCGGCCAGATCGCCCAGGCGGCGGTTCTGCGCCAGCACGCCGAGGAAATTGGCGGTCAGCGGCGACAGGCCGAGATGGGCGGCAATGCCGACCATGACCTTGCCTGCCTGGCTGCGGCTGACTTCGGGGTTGCGCACCAGGGCGCGCAGGTCAGCCGATTCGCGCAGGGCGGCGTCCAGTCGGTCGAGGTCGGATTCGACCGCAGTGACCGTCCCGGCTTCGCTCGCCAGGTCGAACAACGCACTGGCATAACGCCCCGAAAGGCTTGCCTTGATACCGGCGGAAAGCTCCACTCGTGTAAGTCCTCTTGGGTCAGAGAAACGGAAATGTCGTACCTGCCAAAAAGGGGCGCACTTGCAGCAAGCGCACCCGGCAGGATGGGCGCGCGCCTAGCATCGGGTGCCCGGCGATGCAACCCGCTGGGGGGACATCGCGCGGGAGAAGTTCACGATGCCGGGCTGCAGCGATAGACCAGCCGTTCATTCGGGCTTTCCGGCAACAGGGAAATGATGCCCTGCTGCTGCGCACCGAGGTCAGCCGCAACGGACGCATTGCCCCCGCAGGCCGGGGCCTGGTAGGCGGCGCGGGCCGCGCGCGCATTGGCCATTGCCTGATGATCGAGCAGGTATCGTTCCATGCGGTATTCGCCGGACGCGGGATCGAAGCTGTTGACCGATACCGCCGCTTCGGTTTCCGGCACCAGCACCCGGGCCCAGTTGCCGGATGACAGGCCATATTGCGTGCGCCCGTTGACGCAGCCATCGGCGCGCCACTGGAACGGCAGGTCTTCTGCTGCCGCGCCGGTCACCCGGCTGCGATCCTGATCGAGCACGCAGATGAGTTCGCCTTCAGGCGATGCGGCAGTGACCTGCGCAGGGGTTGCATCCGTTTCCGCTGCCAGCCGGTCGGCGACCCGTTCCTCGATGTCGGCAAAGCCGGGGCGGGTGAACCAGGCGATGGCCCCGGCCAGTACGGCGATGCCGGCCAGCCCCAGGCCCAGCCGGCGGCCGCGCCAGTCTTCCGCCTGATGGCGCAGATAAGCATAGCCAGCCGCAGCCGTGGCCAGGACCCAGGCGATCAGCGCCAGCGCCAGCGCGTTGTCGCGATCGGCCAGCACGGCAAAGGTACTTTCCTGTTCCAGCGCCTCCCGTCGGCGGGCGCTAACGGTTGCGCTGGCCAGTTCCTTCGCCGCAGCGGCGTTGCGGGCCTGTTCGCTGCGGGCACGGTCTTCGGATTCGAGATCTTTCAGGCTGCGACATTCGGACGCATTGACCTGTGCGGCAACGCCATTGGCCCGCAGGAAGGGCAGCAATTCGCGAACGGAGACGGCGAAGAAAAATTC
>JBARAF010000428.1:0-3221 GCA_049791695.1 Croceibacterium sp. | reverse complement strand
CACTTATGTCGAAGCCGCCTATCGCGACACGGCGCTGCTGCCGCAGGATGCCAAGGCCCTTGGCCGCGCCGTGTGGTTCGATGAAGTGGCCGATACCGTGCTGATCCCGGCAGGCGCGCCGATCGTGTACAACCGCTTCCTGAAGCCCAAGGTGTTCGGCACCGAAGGCGATGAAACGGCTGCCCTGGCCGGGGAAGAAGCGCTGCTGCGCCCGCTCGATTACCTGGAAAGCCAGGTCAGCGCCGATGGCTGGCTGGACGGCGATTTCTCGGTTGGTGACGTGGCCGTGGCCTGTTCGCTGAAGACGCTGTCTTACGCCGGTTGGAACGTTGATGCCGCCCGCCACCCGAAGCTGGCCGCATGGTATGCCCGCGTGACCGAACGCGCAGCGTGGAAGCAGGTTGCAGAACGCGAAGCAGGCGTGTTCGCCTCGCTCGCGCACTAAGCAGGCGGGCCGCCCAGCTTGGGCGGCAAGTGGAACAGGTCGATGAAGCGTTCGGCGAGCGCTTCATCGCCTTCCACCCTCACCCCCTGGTCTGCCAGGGCACGCCAGGGAACCTTGCCATAAAATACCGCCGCCAGCAGCGGCGCGGCCGGCGCCCGGAACGTAACCTGCGCCCCGGTGATTGCCCCGCGCTGGTGCGTCAGGTCCCCGCCGCTCAGCGTGCTCAGCACGGTTTCCCCGGCAACGTCGAACCCCACCAGTGCGTCGAGCTGCTTCGCCTTGTCGCGGTCCAGCATGGTGCGGAAACTGATCATCAACGACACCGGTGACAGGGGCAGCGTGGGATCGTGCAGTTCCGACAGCGCGGCCCAGCGTCCCAGTTCCTGGATCGCCGGTTCAGCCGCGTAGCCCCACGGCGTCAATTCATAGACCTGCGCCGAAACCGGCGGCGGTAACATTGCCCGCTGCACCGCGCCCGTCCGCTCCAGGTTTTCCAGCCGTTCGATCAGCACCTTGGCGCTGATCCCGGCCAGCGCCCGGCGCAATTCGGAAAAGCGCCGTCCGCCCAGCAGCAGTTCGCGCACCACCAGCAACGACCAGCGTTCACCCAGCAGTTCCATCGCAAAAGCGGTGCCGCAGGCGTCGTCATACCACCGGCCGTGGGGATTTCCCGACGGAATGGTTTCTTTTTGTAACTTCATGGTTGCCATAAGTAACTACGCGAGTCATTCCATGCAAGGGAGGCGATTCGCCCTGTATGAGAGGACACAGAGATGCCGCGGATGATCTTCGTCAATTTGCCGGTGGCAGACCTGCCCCGCTCTAAAGCTTTCTACGAAGCCATCGGTTTCACCCTCAATCCGCAGTTCAGTAACGAGGACGGGGCGGCGATGGTGTGGTCCGAAAACATCTTCGTCATGCTGCTGACGCACGAGAAGTGGCAGAGCTTCACCACGCGGCCGATCGTCGACGCGAAGACCAGCGCCCAGGTGGCCCTGTGCGTCAACCTCGACAGCCGTGAGCAGGTCGATGAAATGCTGGCGGACGGGGCAGCGGCCGGCGGAACCGTTGATTTCAACCCGCCGCAGGATCACGGCTTCATGTACCAGCGCACGCTGGAAGATCCCGATGGCCATATCTGGGAACCGATGTGGATGGATCCCGCCGTCGTCAGTGGAGAGAAGATGCCCGAACAGGCCGCCTGAGCGGCCGGAAACGAGGAGAAGCACCATGTATATCCAGGGTTTCATCATTCCGGTGCCGGAAGGCAAAAAGGATGACTACAAGCGGGTTGCGGAAGGTTTCTGGCCCATCGCGAAAGACTTTGGCGCGATCAGCCAGGTGGAGGCATGGGAAGCCGACGTGGCCGACGGCCAGCACACCGATTTCCGCCGCGCGGTTGACCTGCAGCCGGGCGAAAAGGTGGTGTTCAGCTGGGTAACCTGGCCGGACAAGGCGACCGCCGATGCCGCCCATGAAAAGATGATGTCCGATCCGCGGATGGAAGCGATGGGGCAGGATATGCCGTTCGACGGCAAGCGCATGGTCTATGGCGGGTTCGACCCGCTGGTGACCATGGGCGACGCGTGATGGCCGGGTTCCCGATCTGGTATGAACTGATGGTGCCCGACGCGGCTGCCGTCGCGCCGTTTTACCGCGCGGTCCTGGGCTGGCAGGTGGCGGACAGCGGCAACCAACTGCCCAACGGCTCCGAATACCGGATGATCGCCCGCGCCGATGGCGGCAGTGCAGGGGGCCTGCTCACCCTGTCGCCCGGCATGGCGGAAGCTGGCACCCGCCCCTGCTGGATGACCTATTTCCACGTTGCCGATGTCGATGCCGCCGTGGCGCAGGCGCAGGAACTGGGCGCCACCGTGCATATGCCAGCCGTCACCATGCCCGGCGCGGGCCGCATGGCGATGGTGGCCGATCCCTGGGGTGCGCCGTTTTACCTGATGACCCCCACCCCGCCGCCGGGCCAGCCTGATGCCAAGAGCGACCTGTTCGACGTGGAGCGGCCGGGCCATTGCCGGTGGAACCAGCTCGACACCTCTGACGAACCGGGCGCGGACGCGTTCTACAAGGCAGTGCTGGGCTGGAGCAGCGACCGGGCGATGCCGATGGGCGCGGCGGGCAATTACCGTTTCATCAGCGTGGACGGGGTCGAAATCGGCGCGCTCAACCCGATGAAGCTGCCGGAAACACCGGACCAGTGGATGCCCTATTTCGGGGTCGCGGATATCGGCCAGGCCCATGCGGCGGCCCTCGCCCATGGCTTCACCATCCTCCAGGACATCCACGAGGTGCCGGGTGGCGAATTCACTTTCTTCGGCAATGATCCGGCGGGCGCGCGGCTCGGCCTGGTCGGCAAGCGAAAGGCAGTATCATGAGCGACAAGGTCACCCTGTGCCTGTGGTACGATGGAGCCGCGCGCGAAGCTGCGGAATTCTACGCCGCCACCTTCCCCGACAGCTTCGTTGGCAACACGATGCGCGCACCGGGGGACTTTCCCAGCGGCAGTGAAGGCGATGAACTGACGGTGGAATTTACCGTCCTCGGCATCCCCTGCCTCGGCCTCAACGGCGGGCCCACGTTCAAACCGAACGAGGCCTTTTCCTTCCAGGTGCACACCGACACGCAGGAAGAAACCGACGGGTACTGGAACGCAATCGTCGGCAACAGCGGTCAGGAAAGCGCCTGCGGCTGGTGCAAGGACAAGTGGGGCCTGTCATGGCAGATCACCCCGCGCGCCCTCACCCGGGAGATGGCGCATCCC